>CAZDNN010000200.1:0-10245 GCA_964506385.1 uncultured Planctomycetota bacterium | reverse complement strand
CGCAGGGCTCTGCGGCCGGGCGTGCGGGCCGCCGACGCTGTCGTGGCGATCCTCTTCGTCAGCGTCGCCGTGATCGTCGTCAACTACGGCACCGTGGTGGACCTCCTGCGAGGCCGCGCGAAGCCGGAAGGACTCCAGGCGCTGATCGGGTCGGCCATCGTGGTGTCGGCCGTTGTGGCCATGGCGCTCATGTATCTCGAGCGGTTCCAACAGCGGCTGGTCGCCGGCTGGCGGAAGCTGCTGGTGCTGGCCTTCTGCTGCCTTGGCTGCGTGATCGCGGCGAAGGCGCTCGTGTCGCTTGACGAGACGATGGCTGAGCGGTGGCTCGGCCTCGTCTACCTGACCCCGCTGCCCGCTGTCGCCATCTTGTTCGGGGTGGTCTACGGTCAACGCGAGGCCATCGCGTCAACCATCATCCTCGCCATTCTGACGGGGCTCACCGTGCACCTGGCGCGCGGCGCAGACGGTCAGGCGCATGCCCTGCCGGTAACGGTCGTGCTCCTGATCGGCGGGCTGGTCGCTGTCCTTGCGACACGGCGCATTCGCAGGCGGCTCAAGCTCTTCAACGTGGGCGTGCTCGTCGCCGGCGTGCACGTGGCGCTCATGCTCGGCTTCGGCCTGCTGGCCGGCACCCTGCGGATCGGGCACACGCCCCCACAAGAGCTGCTGTGGGGAGCCGCGAACGGCGTGGCCTCAGGCGTGCTCCTCACGGTATCGCTGCCGCTCATCGAGCTGCTGTTCAACGTCGCGACGGAGATCCGCCTCTTCGAGCTCTCGGACCAGGAGCAGCCCCTCCTGCGCTACCTGATGGCGCTGGCGCCCAGCACGGACAACCATTCGCGGCGCGTCGCCATCCTGGCCGAGGCCGCCGCCGAGGCCATCGGCGCCAACAGCCTGCTCGCCCGCGTCGGCTCCTTCTACCACGACATCGGGAAGATGACCAAGCCAGGCTACTTCATCGAGAACATCCCCGGCGACGAAAGCCCCCACGACCGATTGCGCCCGACCATGAGCGCCCTGATCATCGCGTCGCATACCAAGGACGGCGTCGAGCTCGCCCACGAGGCAAGCCTGCCTCGCCCCATCATCGACATCATTGCCCAGCACCACGGCACATCCACGATCGAGTACTTCTGGAGCCGCTATCTCGAGGAGGCGGGCGAGCGCCCCGCGCTCGGCCAGGAGTTCTTCCGCTACCCCGGCGAGAAGCCTCAGACCAAGGAAGCGGCCATCGTGATGGTCGCCGACGCGGTCGAGGCCGCCTCCCGCACACTCTCCGACCCCTCCCCAGCGCGCATCGAGCATCTCGTGCGCCGCATCACCACCGCGAAGCTCCTCGACGGCCAGCTCGAGGACTGCGGGCTCACCCTCAGCGAGCTCCACCGCATCGAGCAGAGCATCGTCCGCGCCCTGTGCTCCATGTATCACGCCCGCATCGTCTATCCCGGCCAGACCGACGCACGGTGAGAGCCCCTCCCGCCTCGCGGTCCTGAGCCGGTGCGTGCGCTGCTCAGCGGGGGATCACTGCCCTGGCCGCTCGCGCACCCCCGCCATGTGTGCGGCGAGCCGAATGGCTGCGATCATCGAGTTGGGCGAGGCAACCCCTTGCCCGGCGATGTCGTAGGCCGTGCCGTGGTCCACGGACGTGCGGATGATGGGGAGGCCCAGCGTGACGTTCACGGCGTCGTCGAAGGCCAGGAGCTTCAGGGGGATCAGGCCCTGGTCGTGGTACATGGCCACGACCGCGTCGAACTCGCCGCGCGCCGCGCGCACGAAGCACGTGTCGGGCGGCAAAGGGCCGCGCGCCTCCACGCCCGCAGAGCGAAGCTCGACAATGGCGGGCTCGATGAGCCGCAACTCCTCGGTGCCGAACCGCGAGCCGTCGCTCGCATGGGGATTGAGGCCGCAGACAGCCAGGCAAGGCTCGGCGACGCCGAACCAGCGCCGCAGCGCCGCTGCTGTGATCCGCCCCGTCGCCACAATGGCCTCGGTGGACAGGGCTTCGGGGACCTCGGCCAGGGCGATGTGCATCGTCACGAGCGCGACCCGCAACGGCCCGCCGACGAGCATCATCACCACGTCGCGGACACCCAGGCGGCCGGCCAGCAGGTCGGTGTGGCCCCTATGGGGGCAGCCGGCCATGGCGATGGCCTGCTTGTGGATGGGCGCCGTGGCCATGGCGTCAACGAGCCCGTCGCGCGCGGCGTCGGCGGCAGCCGTGATGTAGCGGAGACAGGCGGCCCCGCCTTCCGCCGTCGCCCGTGCGCCGAAGAGCTGATCGAGGGGGGCGCCGCCCAGATCGCAGACAAGAGGACCGTCGCCGGCCGACGCCAGCTCGGCAGGGCCGCCGACCTTGTGCCAGCTCACCTCGATGCCCAGGCGATCCGCCGCGCGGCGCAGGCCTTCATCGTGGCCGAAGACGGCGAGTCGCGCCACCTCGCGCACCGCGTCAGCCGTCATGGCTTTCAGCACGACCTCCGGCCCGATGCCGGCGGGGTCGCCCATGGTCGCCGCGATGGTTGGGCGGGAAGACATGGGATGTCAGGAGCCAAGAAAGTGGCGCCGCGCAGGCGTCCCTCGCCGCGCGAGCTCTGCCATCGCCCGCTACATTTCGAAGTCGTCGCCGAGGTAGCGCTGGATGACCTCGGGGTGCTCGACGATGGTCTCGGGCGAGCCGTGGGCGACGATGCGGCCCTGGTCGATGATGTAGGCGCGGTCCGTGACCCTCAGGGTGTCACGGACGTTGTGGTCGGTTAGCAGGATGCTCATGCCCTTGGCCTTCAGGCCGCGGACGATCTTCTGGATATCGGCGATCTTCTTCGGGTCGATGCCGCTGAAGGGCTCGTCGAGGAGGAAGATCTGCGGGTTCGTGATCAGCGCGCGAGCGATCTCCAGGCGCCGGCGCTCGCCGCCGCTCAGGGTGTGGGCCATGTTGCCCGCGATGTGGCCGAGCTCGATGTCGTCCAGCAGGCTCTCGAGGCGGCGGAGCCGCTCCGCGCGATCGATGGGCAGCGTCTCGAGAACGGCCAGCAGATTGTCCCGCACGCTCAGGCGCTGGAACAGCGACGGCTCCTGGCTGAGGTAGCCCATGCCCAGGCGCGCGCGCCGGTACATCGGCAGATGGGCGATCTCCTCGTCCTTGAAGAGCACGCGGCCGGCGTTGGGCCGGATCATGCCGATGGTCATGCGGAACGAGGTGGTCTTGCCGGCGCCGTTCGGGCCGAGCAGGCCGACGATCTCGCCGCTCTCGACGTGGAAGCTGGCCTCGTCCACCACGCGGCGGCCGCCGTAGATCTTGACCAGCTTCTCAACTCGGAGCAGGCTCATGGAAACTTCCTCAACGCGGGGCTTCAGCGCACGATCTTCATCCGCCCCAGCGGCCACAGCACCAGGAAGGCCTCGCCCACCAGGTAGCTGCGCGGCACGGCCCCCCGCTTGTCCCATCCCCGGCTGTCGTTCGAGTTGCACGAGTTGTCGCCGAGCACGAAGTACTCATCGTCGCCGATCTGGTACGGCTCGTGCACGGCACGCTTGAAGGGGTAGTTGGTGTAGTAGACGTCCGCGTACAGTCCAGGCTTGTGGAACACGACGTGGCCTTGCTTCGAGCCAATGAGCACCTGCGTCCCGCGCGGGTAGCCCGGGCGGTCGGCGAGCTGCTTCACGGGGTCGTAGGGTACGTAGGCCACTTCCTGGCCATCGACCCGGACGATGATCGTCCGGTCCACGTTGCAGACCTGGACAAGTGCGGCCTCGCCCTCGCGGAACTCATAGCTGCCGACAGCCGCCTCGGTGGGCTTGCCAGAGCGGAGGATCTCGGGCTTCTGCGGCCCGGAGCCCAGCGGCAGCCGGACCATCCAGTAGTCCACCCGCTGGGCGATCCCCACCGATGTCTCGACGTCGAAGACCACCCGCACATCGCCGGCGAGGGCCAGGGGCTCGAGGGCGAACTGGACCATGACATCGCTGGTGGGCATGCTGCGGTACTGGCTGTGGCTCTCGCGAAAGTCCTCCTCCTCGTAGGCAACCACCAGGCGGGAGTACTCGAGGTACTGCGGCTCCTGGGCGTGCTGGCAGTCCACCTCGAAACGGTGGTCCACCAAGTTCCAGTACTCGGGGGCGTCGGCGCGCCAGACCCTTATCGTCTCGGTGCCTCGCTGGAACTCAACTTGGCCGGAGTGCCTGCGTCGCCGCCACAGCGCATTCTGCACGGGCCACGGCTTGCGCGCGATGTCACCATCGATGTAGACATCACCATCGCGCACCCACACCTGTTCGCCGGGGAGGCCGACGACGCGCTTGATGTAGTTCTTCGAGACGTTGTCAGGGAACTTGAAGACGATGACGTCCCAGCGATCCGGCTCGCCGAAGTCGAAGGCGAACTTGTTGACGAGGATCTTGTCGCCCGTCCACGGGTCGCCCAGGAGGGTCGGCTGCATCGACTTCGTCGGGATCTTGAAGACCTCCAGGACGAAGTGCCGAATGACCATGGCCAGGATGAACGCAATGGCCAGGGAGTCAGCGATCTCACGGGCCTGGCGCCGCCAGTCGTGCTTCGGTCTGCCGTTGTTCTTTGCCATCGGTACTTCTAGCCGAGGTTAGCGGTGTCCTGCTGCTCGTCCATGGCTTGCATGGCGGTGATGGCGGCGCCAATGACGCCGGCCTCGGCGCCGAGCAGTGAGCGGACGATCTGGCAGCGGTCCGATCCGATCTTGAAGCTGCGCTTCGCCGCCTCCTCGCGCACGGGCACGAAGAGCTGGTCGCCGGCGTTCGTCATTCCGCCGAACAGGACGATCATGTCGGGGTTGAATATGTTGATGAGGCTGCCAATGGCCGCGCCCAGATAGGTGGCGGTGTCGCGGACGACCCTCTGGGCCAGCGCGTCGCCGCCGGCCGCGGCCTCAAAGACCTGCTTGCACGTCAGGCCGTCGGCTTCGAGCACGCTCTCGGCGCCCTCTGCCAGCGCCTCCAGCGCCCTGCGGACGACACCTGTGGCCGAGGCGTAGGCCTCGACGCAGCCGATGGAGCCGCAGTTGCAGCGGATGCCGTCGAGCTTCACCGACACGTGGCCGAGCTCGGCGGCGATGTCGTCGGCGCCGTGCCATACGCGGCCGCCGATCACGATGCCGCCGCCGATGCCCGTGCCCAGTGTGAGCATGATCATGCACTCCGTGCCCTTCCCAGCTCCGACGTGGGCCTCGGCGAGAGCCGCGGAGTTCGCATCGTTCTCCAGGAAGCACGGGTAGCCGCAGCGCCGGCCGGTCTCGGCGGCCAGGGGCAGGTTGATCCAGCCTGGGAGGTTGGGCGCCTCGTGGATGATGCCCCTCTTGGTATCGAGCGGCCCCGGCGAGCCGATGCCAACGGCGGCAATGTCGTCCTGGGCCACCCTCGCGGCGTCGCGGACCTTGCCCACCAGCATGGCGATGCGGTCGAGCACGTGGTCGCGGCCGCCCTCGATCTCGGTCTCGATGCTCTCGAAGTGCAGGACCTCGCCCTCGGCCGTGACCACCCCGCCCTTGATATTCGTGCCGCCGAGGTCGATGCCGACATAGTGCCTGGCCATCTAGCTCACCTCCTCGTGGGCAGCGAGAAGCGCGGGAAGCTGTCTGGCCAGGGCGCGCAGCGCTCTGCCCCGGTGGCTCACCGCGTTCTTCGCCTCTGCACTCACCTCCGCGAAGGTCGCACCGAAGTCTGGATAGAAGAACACCGGGTCGTAGCCGAAGCCGTTCTCGCCGCGCGGATGCCGCGTGATACGGCCTTCGCAGCGGCCCTCGGCCTCGAGCAGCACCCTCTCGGGCGACGCCAGCACTACCACGCACACGAAGGTGGCGGTCCGCCGCGCGCCGTCCACACCGGCCAGCTCGTCCAGCAGCCTCGCCACGTTCCTCTCATCGGTGGCGTCGTCGCCCGCGTAGCGCGCCGACCGAACGCCCGGCCGCCCGCCCAGCGCGTCTACGCACAGGCCAGAGTCGTCGGCGAGGACCCAGCAGCCGAGCTGCCGTGCGAGGGCCGTAGCCTTGAGCCGCGCGTTCTCGGCGAAGGTCTCGCCCGTCTCCTCCGGCAACTCCGCCTCGGGGTATGCGGCCAGGCCACGCACCTCCACGGGCACGCCGGCCAGAAGCTGGCGCAGCTCCCTCAGCTTCCCCGCGTTGGTGCTGCCGAGCACGATCGGGCGGCGAAGGCTCACTGCCACGGCTTCCTCCGCCACCGGAGTGCGCGGTCCTGCGCCTCGAACAGCCGCCCAATCCCTTCTCTCGCGAGGGCAAGCATGGCGCTGAGGTCATCGCCGGCAAAGGGCTCGCCCTCCGCCGTGCCCTGGACCTCGATGAAGCGCCCGCCGTCGGTCATGACCACGTTCATATCCACATCGGCCGCCGAATCCTCGGCATGGCACAGATCGAGTGTCGGTTTGCCGCCCAGCATGCCGACGCTGGTCGCGGCCACCTGGCAGCGCAGCGGGAGGGCGTCGATGAGCTTCTCGCCCTTCATCCAGCGCAGGGCATCGACCAGCGCCACGTAGGCGCCGGTGATCGACGCCGTGCGGGTGCCGCCGTCGGCCTGGAGGACGTCGCAGTCGAGCCAGACCGTGTAGCCGTCTATGGCGATCAGGTCCACGGCCACCCGCATGGCGCGGCCTATCAGGCGCTTGATCTCCTGCGTCCTGCCCTCGAGGCGGCCGACCGCCGCCTCCCGCACCTTGCGGGTCGGCGTCGAGCCGGGCAGCATCGAGTACTCCCCCGTCACCCACCCCTGCCCAGAGTCGCGGAGGAACCGCGGAACACCCTTCTCGACCATGGCCGTGCACAACACGTGGGTGCCCCCTGCCCTGATGAGCACCGAGCCGTGGGGCGTCGTGGTGAACCGCCTCTTGAGCGTAGTCTTCCGCAGCTCGTCGCCGCGGCGGCCGTCGGGTCGTATGTCGTTGCTGGGCACTCGGCTCGGCTCCGTGCGTTGGATCAGGCGGCTGTCAGCACGCTTTCGAGGATGTTGAGACCCTGGTCAATCTCCGCCTCCGTCGCGGCCATTGACGGGAGCATGCGCAGGACGGTACCGTGGGTGCAGTTGATCAGCAGGCCCTTCTCGACGCAGGCCTTGACGATATCGGCGCCGGGCTTGGCAAGCTCGATGCCGATCATGCAGCCCATGCCGCGGACTTCGTGGATGAGGCTCAGCTCACGCTGCCAGGTGGCGGCGCGGGCCTTGATCCGCTCGCCGATGCGGCGTGCGTTCTCGAGCAGGCCCTCGTCCTCGATGGCCTCGAAGGTGGCGATGCCGCCGGCGCAAGCAATGGGGTTGCCGCCGAAGGTCGAGGCGTGGGTGCCGGGGACCAGGCTCGCGGCGATCTCCGGCTTCGCCGCCATCGCGCCGATGGCCAGCCCGCCACCCAGGGCCTTAGCCAGGGTCATGATGTCGGGCGCGACCCCCCAGTTCTGGTACCCGAACCACTCGCCGGTGCGTCCGCAGCCGGTCTGCACCTCGTCGAAGATGAGCAGGATGCCGTGGGCGTCGCAGAGCTCGCGGAGGCGGGGCAGGTAGTCGTCGCCCGGCACGTTCACGCCGCCCTCGCCCTGGATCGGCTCGACCATGATGGCGCAGGTCTCGTCGTCGATGAGCTTGGCCACGACGCCGGCGTCGTTGTAGGGGACGTGGATGAACCCCGGCGGCAGGGGGCAGAAGCCGCGGTGGTACTTCGGCTGCCCCGTGGCGGCCACAGCGTTCATCGTGCGGCCGTGGAACGAGTTGTAGGCGGTGAGGATCTTGAAGCGGCCCGGGTCCGTGTGGAGGCGTGCGAGCTTCATGGCCGCCTCGTTCGCCTCGGCGCCGCTGTTGCAGAAGAAGCACTGGCCGCCGAAGCTGTGCTCGCTGATGAGCTGGGCCAGGCGGCCCTGCTGCTCGATGTAGAAGGGCACGTTGGCCACGTGAAGGAGCTTCGCCGCTTGCTCCTGGATGGCTGCCACCACCCTGGGATGGCAGTGGCCGATGCCGTTCACCCCCCAGCCGGGGAACAGGTCGAGATACTTGTTCCCATCGGCATCCCACAGCCAGCTCCCCTCGCCGCGAACAGCGACGATGGGCGAGCGGCCGTAGTTCGGTATCACGTACTTGCCGAAGAGCTGAATGGTCTGGTCGGTGGTCATTCGTCGGGTCTCTCGAAGAAGGTGGTTGCGGGAGCCAGGGACGCCATCAGGTCCCCGCCCTCGCACCGCCCGCGGCCGAGGACCGCGAGCGAACGATCTCCGTTCCGATGCCCTCGTCCGTGAAGATCTCGAGGAGCAGCGCGTGGGGGATCCGACCGTCGATCATATGGGCTTTGCGCACCCCGGCCTCCACAGCGTGGAGGCACGCCTCGACCTTGGGAAGCATCCCCTCGCCGACGATCCCCTGACGCTCCAGCTCGACCACCTCGTCGCGGGTCACCGTCGAGATCAGGGTGCTCTCGTCCTCGCGGTCCCGCAGGATGCCGGGGACGTCGGTGAGCAGAACCAGCTTCTCAGCCTTCAGGTCGGCGGCAATCTTCCAGGCCGCGCTGTCGGCGTTGACGTTGAGGGTCTGGCCATCCAGCGTCACTGCGAGTGGAGCAATGACCGGCACCGCGTTGCGGCCCAAGACCTCCTCGATGACCTCGGTCCGCACCGAGAAGACCCTGCCGACGAAACCCAGGTCTACGGGAGAGCCATCGCGGGCCTGCCCGGCGCGCTTCTCCCCGAGCAGCGCCTTGCCGTGCTGGGAGTTGAGCCCCACGGCGCGGCCCCCGAGACGCTCGATCTCCCCCACCAGCCGCGGGTTCACGCTGTTGACCATCACGTCCTCGACGATCGCCAGCGTCTCGGCGTCCGTCACCCGCTGGCCGCGGACGAACACAGCCTCCTTCCCCGCCTCCTTCATCGCCTGGCTGATGAACTGGCCGCCGCCGTGGACGAGCACGGTGTGGATGCCCACCTGGCTCAAGAAGACAACGCTGAAGAGAATGTCCGACAGGTCGCCACCGGGGCGCATGGCGGCACCGCCGAACTTCACGACCACGGTCCGGCCGCGGAACTCCTGGAGGTAGGGCAGCGCCTCGATCAGCACCGCCGCCTTGGCCTTCGCAGCGTCCAAGCCCTGTCTTCTCCTAGAGCTACGTGCAGAACGCTTGATTATACCGAAGGCGGCCCGAAAGTCAATCACACCTCGCCCTCTCGCCCAGCCTCCCCTCAGGCCGCTGGATTCGCAGTCGGGAAGCTGCTAGAATGCCTCCTGCCACCGCTCGCACACTATATGACACCCCCAAGGAGCGACCGTGGAAGAGAGACCAGCCACCGGCATGCCGTTCACACCAGCGCGGCTCACGCTCTGGCAGAAGCTCCGGCTGCTGTGGGGGCGGCCGCGACGCTGGTGGCTCGGCTTCTGCCGCCCAGGCTACGTGCGGGCCAGCCGCGCGCGGCGGCGCGGAGAGTGCCGACGCTGCGGCGCCTGCTGCCAGCTCGCGGTCCGCTGCAAGCACCTGACCTACGAGGATGGCCTCGGCGGCTGCACCAAGTACGACGGGACGCGGCCGCTCAACTGCCAGACCTTCCCCATCGACGAGCGCGACCTCGCCGACCGCGACCTCGTCGCCCCCGACTTCCCCTGCGGCTACCACTTCGCCGACGACGGCGACCCGGACCCTGCCCCCGACAGCGGCTCGCCGTCTTGACTCCCCCGCTGGCGCGCCCTATAATGCCGGTGCCAACCGCGTGAGGGGCGGGCGATACAGGGAGCGAGGCGAGCCGTGGGCCGCATCCTGGCTGTTGACGACGAGCGAGATATCCTCCTGCTGTACCAGGAGGCCCTCGGCACCTTCGGGCATGAGGTCATCGGCGCGGTGAGCGGCGCCGAGGCCATGGAGTACCTTGAGCGCGAGGCGCCCGACTTGGTCCTTCTGGACCTGCGGATGCCGGACATCAGCGGTCTCGAGGTCCTCGAGTGGCTGCGCCGTCGCCGACCACACGTGCCGATCATCGTCTGCTCGGCCGTCCACGGCCTGCGGGACGAGTTCGCCATCTGGAGCGCCCACGTCGCAGCCTTCCTGCCGAAGCCGCTGGACATGGCACACCTGCTCCGCGAGGTCGCCCTCGTGCTTGAGGGCGAGCCGGAAAGCGACGAGGCCGCGACCTGACATCGACGCGAGAGTGGCGGAACTGGTAGACGCGCAGGACTTAGGATCCTGTGGGGCAACCCGTGGGGGTTCGACTCCCCCCTCTCGCACCATCCTCCGTCCGCAGGACC
>CAZDNN010000199.1:0-10277 GCA_964506385.1 uncultured Planctomycetota bacterium | reverse complement strand
GATGTCGATGTCCTTGGTGTAGCGCGGCTCGGTGTAGTACATTACCGCGTGCGCGCCGACGACGAGGTACTCAACGCCCTCGTCGTTGAAGATGCTCAACAGATCTCTGAAGTCGGGGTTGACGGCCATCGCCTCCTCGGATGAGATCGGCCTCGGCGACCATCTCCCACGCCGCCGCGAAGATCGCCTCGTGTCCCAGCTTCTGCCAGAACTCCCGGTCGAAGCTGCCGTCGTCCTCGGCGCGGCGGATGAGCCGCTCTACGAACACCCGTTTCGCCATGCCGGCCGGCGCCTCCAGAGCAGGATGGGGACCCCGCTCGGCTCCCTTGGCCATTCTACCGGATCGGTGATGCGCGATCACCCGTTTTCTGCTCATTCAGGGTGCCCTTCCGCGGATGCAGGCGCTCCGTCGGCCAACCCTGTTGACAGACGCGGCCATTCACGGCATCATGTGCGCCCCTACAGAAGATCCCTTCGGCGAGAAAGGAAAGGAGGCGTGACATGAGGGTCGGCTTCGTCGGGATGGTCGTTGTGCTGGCCTGCGTGGTTGGCCTCGCCTGGTGTGGCGAGAAGGACGGGTGGGTCGAGCTGATCGGCGAGGGCATGAGAGGATGGCGCAAGCCGACCGCCGACTGGATGAACGTCGGCGAGGCCGTCAAGGACCCGCAGAACGAGAAGAAGATCGCCACCAAGCCCGGCCAGGGCATCCTCGTCAACGGCCCGAAGGGCAGGACGCGCAACCTATTCTCCGAGGCCGAGCACGGCGATGTCGAGGCCCACATCGAGTTCATGGTCCCAAAGGGCTCGAACTCGGGGGTCTACTTCATGGGCCGCTACGAGGTCCAGGTGCTCGATAGCTGGGGCGTGAAGAAGCCCAAGCACGGCGACTGCGGCGGCATCTACCAGCGCTGGGACAACAAGCGCAAGCCACCAGGCTTCGAGGGCCATCCGCCCCGCGTCAACGCATCCAAGGCGCCCGGCGAGTGGCAGAGCTTCGACGTCGTCTTCAAAGCCCCGCGCTTCGACAAGGACGGCAAGAAGATCGCCAACGCCGTCTTCATCAAGGTCGTCCACAACGGCCAGATCGTCCACGAGAACATCGAGGTCACCGACCCCACCCGCGCCGCGGCCTTCCGCGACGAGAAGCCCAAAGGCCCCCTCATGTTCCAGGGCGACCACGGCCCGGTGGCCTATCGCAATATCCGCATCAGGCACGTGGAGCCTGAGTAGCGGGGTGTCCCGGAAGCTCGCCCGATACGCCCTATAGGTCCTATAGGTCGTATAGGTCGTATAGGATCCGTAGGGCTCCCGCATAGCATCCTCTCTGACCCAGTGAGGGGCCACCGATGGATCGTGCCGCACTCATCGGTGCCTTCCGCGACGGCGACAAGGCCGCCCGCCGCCGCCTCTACGAGCAGGCCGGCCTCCAGCCCGATCCATCCGTTGCGGGCTGATCGCCGTCGTCCGCACGCTGCGCGCGCTGCGGCGGCAGAGGGAGCCGGCTGCGAGAGCGTGGGTCGTCTTCGTTGCAGCGAGAGTCCACGGCGCAGCCTGCCGGGGAGCGTGGGGGCGCCGCCCGAACGGGCCTTGACGGATGGACGGGCCGACAGGGCTCACGCGGCCTCGACGGGCGGCGCCCGCACGCCCCGGAAGGGCAGGCTGGGCAGCTCACCTGGCTAGACGGCGCGCAGGGGCGGGGTATTCACGGAAACCTTCGACTTTCAAACTATGCGGAGATCGAAGGGTCGTCGCGCAGGCGTGCCTGGAGGGCGCGGTAGTTGGTCTTGCCCGTGCCGAGCAGGGGCAGCGCGTCGAGGCGGACGACCCGGCGGATGTTGTGGATCGGGGAGAGGCCAGCCTCGCGGAGGAGGGCGTTGACGGCCGCGCGGTCCAGGTCCAGTGTGGTGAAGAGCACGAGCTCAGGATGCTCCTCGCTTGGGGTGGCCTCGACGGCGACGACGGGGCCTGCGTCGTCATCGGTCGCGTAGCGGTCGGCGAGAACCGCCTCGACGGCGGGGAGCGAGACCATCTCGCCGCCGAGCTTGATGAACCGCTTGAGCCTGCCGCAGAAGGTCAGCACGCCGTCGGCGCCCTCCTCGACGAGGTCGCCGGTGCAGTACCAGGTCTTCCCGCCGATCTCGACGAAGGGCGACGGGCCATCGTAGTGGAGGTAGCCGTCGAAGACGCAGGGGCCGCGGACGTGGAGGACACCGCGGCCTGGCGGCTCGACCCGCTCGCCGGTCTCCGGGTGGAGGAGCACCCGCTCGAAGCACGGGAGCAGCTTGCCGATGGTGCCGCGCCGCGGATCGTCCTCGTCGTTCACGCTGACGACGGGCGAGCATTCGGTGATGCCGTATCCCTCGAGCACGGTGGCCTCGGGGCACTGGGCGGCGAGGGCGTCGTAGACGCGGTCGGGGCACGTCTCGGCGCCGGTCACGGCGAGGCGCAGGGTGGCGAGCTGCTCGCGGGCGGCGCCGCGCAGGATGCCGTTGAGGAAGGTTGGCGTGCCCAGCAGGACGGTCGCCTTGTAGGCCTCGATCAGGCGGGCCAGCACGGCCCCCTCCGTGGGGTTCGGGTGGTAGACGGCCCGCAGGCCCACGGTCAGCGGGAGCACCACTGTGACGGTGAGGCCGAAGGAGTGGAACGGCGGGAGGAAGCCCACCATGCGGTCGCTCTCGCGGAGTGTGGCCACCTCGAGCACGCTGCGGATGTTGGCCAGGATGTTCGCGTGGGTGAGCGGCACGGCCTTCGGGAGGGTCTCGGAGCCGCTGGTGAAGAGGACTGCCGCGGTGTCGGTGACCGCGGCGTCCCGCAACGAGGCCCAGTTCAGCCGGCTTCCGGCGAAGGCGCTGAGCCTGGCGCCGATGGTGAGGCTCCGGCCGACCTCTTCGAGGGCGATGAACCGGCCGGCCAGAGGCCCGAAGCCGATGCCCTGCGCCGCGAGGCGGCTGACGAGGGCCCCGGCGGTGAGAATGTGGCGGACGCCCACGAGGTCCATCGAGTGGATCAGGTTACGCTGGCCGGTCGTCCAGTTGACCATGACGGGCGTCTTGCCGGCGAAGAGGGTGGCGAGGTAGACGACGCAGGCGGAGGCCGACGCTGGGAGCATGATGCCGACGTGCTCGCCCTCCAGGGCCTCGACGGTGGGCTTGAGGGCGAGGATGCTCGTGACGATGTCCCGATAGGTGCGCGCCCCGCGCGTCTGGTCGGCGATGATGACGCGGCCGGGTGTGCGGGCGGCCTGCTCGAGGAACGCCTCGGTGATGGTGGGCGCGTCGCTCGCGGCGAGGACGCGGTCCTCGGCGGGCTCGGCGAACCACTTGGGCGGAATGGGCTTGAGCTCGTGGAACACCGAGGAGGGGGCCTCGCCGATGGCCGCCAGCAGCACGTCGCTGACCTCCTGCACCGCGTCGGTGTCGCCGGGGGGGACGCCGAACTCCTCTTCGAGCCAGGCGAGGAGCTCCGCGCGGGCCAGGCTGTCGAGGCCGAGGTCGCGGGCGAGGTGCGCCTCGTCGGCGATGGCCTGCTGGCCCGTCATGTCGCGCAGGTGGGCCAGGACGATGGCGCGGGTGGTCTGGGGCACCCTCGTGACGTCGCCCCTGACCCGCTCGCGCTGGACCTCGGGCAGCTCGCGGACGCCGCCGCGTTCCCAGAGGGTGTAGGGCACGTAGAGGCGATGGTGGGAGGCCTGGTTGTAGAAGCCCTCGAGGTAGGCGTTGAGCGCGTCGCGGCCCGCGCCGCGGGGCAGGTCGTCGGGCTCGACGCACTCGATGGCCACCTCGCGGCGGGGCGTGAAGAGCAGGAAGTTGGCGAGGATGGCCAGGATGCCCTTCCTGAGTGCGCTGCGGACCGTCGGGGGCTTGCCCTCGGCCCAACTGAAGCTGCTGCCCCAGATCCCGCGCGTGCGGACGAGGACGACGCGGGCGTCGGGGGCCTCGCGCAGAAGGCGCTCGGCGCCGGAGTTGCCGCAGAGGTCCTCGAGCCAGGTACGCTGGGCGTGGCCGGCGGGGTAGAAAAGCAGGTTCTCGCCGCGCTGGAGGGCTGCTGCGGCCTCGGCGAGGACGCGCTCGATCTGCTCGCGGGCCGCCGCGCCCTGCTTCGCGGCGGAGGGCATGGGCCAGACGCCGAGCTGCCTCGCCATCCAGCGGATGACCGGGCGGCCGATCTGGTCTTCGTCGGCCACGGCCCGCGGGCGGAATCGACCGAGAACGGCCATCAGGATGATGGGGTCGATGAGCGCCGGGTGGTTGGGCATGAAGACGATGCCGCGGGTGCCCCGCTCGGCGACGGTGTCGAGGCCCTCGATGCGGACGCGGTAGCGCAGCCAGAGCGCGCTGCGGGTGATCGCGCGGATGAGCCAGTCGAGCATCGCCACGCCTCGTGGGCTGCCGGAGTCTTGCCCCGGTTCGTGACGCTGGAGAGTCGGCACAGGCGTCCCGACGCTGGAGCATCGGGACGAGCGCCGGGGGGTTACTTCCTCTTTCCCTTTCGCTTCGGCTTGCGCGGCGGCGGGGCCTTCGGCGCGGGCCAGCCGTCGCGTTGGATGCGGGCACCCACCTCCCGGAGTGTCCTGGCGTCGCCCTCGTGGATCGAGCCGTCGGCCAGGGGGCCGGTGTTGAGCAGCAGGTTGGCCTTCTGGTAGGCCGCGTGGGCCAGCTTGGCCATCACCTCGTCGGGGCCGAGATGGGGCGAGTTCTTGACCCAGCCCCAGCCCTGCTTCTGGAGGGTGGTGCAGATCTCCATGGGCTTGCCCGTAGTGTTCTGGATGCCGCGGTGCTCGGGCGCGAAGAAGTCCTCGGTGCCCAGCAGGCCCTGCTTGTAGGAGACGAGGATCTGTGGCTGGAGGCCGTGGATGTGGTCGTAGAGCTTCTGGCAATGGAACTTGCCGGGGTCGCCCGCCCTGGTGGTGCCGATGCCGTCGAGCCAGATGCCGGCGACGGGGCCGTACTGGGTGCACAGCTCGGTGATCTGGGCCGTCATGAAGTCCACGTACTTCCGTAGGTCGTGCTCGTCGGGCTTGGCGTATTCGGGCTGGGGCAGCTTGTAGGCGGGTCGGGCCGTGCGGCCCCACGCCTTGCCCTGGGGGGCGTGGGGGTGGCGCCAGTCGCGGCCGTGGGAGTAGTAGAGGAACAGGCCGAGCCCCTTGCGGCGGCACGCCTCGGCCAGCTCGCCCACCAGGTCGCGCTTCGCCGGGCTGTTGAGGCTGTGGAAGTCGGTCTGCTTCGTGGCGAAGAGGCAGAAGCTGTCGTGGTGGCGGGTCGTGATGTTCACGTACCGCATCTGTGCGGCGATGGCCAGGTCGGTGATGGCGTCGGCGTCGAACCTCTCGGCGGTGAACCTGTCCTTGAGCTTGGCATACTCGGCGACGGGGATGCGCTCTCGGAACTGCACCCACTCGTGGCGCCCGAGCAGTGAGTAGAGCCCGTAGTGGAGGAACAGGCCGAAGCGCGCCTCGCGGAACCACCGGAGCGCGGCCGCGCGCGGGTCCTTCGCGTAGTCGGCCTCGTAGCCCTTGAGGTACGAGGGCACATCAGGTGCCGCCATCGTGCCGCGTGTCAGGCCCAGCGTCGCCGCCCCCGCCGCGGCGCTGGCCGCGAGCCATTCCCGTCGGGTCACTGGTCGTCGCATAGCATCGCCTCCTTTGCTCGTCGCGTGGCATGGGCGACTCTACCCGCGACCACGGAGCCTGTCAACACGACAGGACGGGCGGGCGGTTGCGTTGTCAGCCGGGTGACGACATTCTGGTAGGGTCACCTTCCTGCGCAACTATTCAGTTCCTGTTGCGCGGAGTCCGAGTCTCCGGACCCGGGGGAAAGAGCCGCCTTCAGGCGGTCTTCCGACGAGGGGACTTTCCGCAACAGGAACGAAACAGCATGCCCACGCACGCTGCGTGCCGATGGCCAACGTCTCCCGCCGCACGTCTCCACCATTGGCTTCTGCCACGGCCGCTGCGGCAGTAGGCGTGCTTGACACGACGCGCGGTTCCGTCTATCGTTGGAGTCGCGAGGGTAGCTGTACCGTCCTATGGAGTGGCTCGAATGGAGAGCGTCCGGGTGATGGCGGCGGCGTGCGTCGTCCTGGGGCTCGCGGTCCTGGCGACGGGGTGCCGCGGGGTGCCGCAAGCGCGGGCCGCGGCAGGCGAGGAGGGGCCGTGCCCGACGGAGCCGAGCCCGGCCACGCGGGGCGACGACATCCCGCGGTTCGGCGCCGGCTCGCCCTTCGACGTGGACTACAGGCCGCCGGAGGTCAAGGAGGGCAAGCGGCTGTGGGCGAAGAGCGTGCTCTACGAGAAGGCGCCGGAGCTGGTCGTCGAGAAGTGGCTGAGCGAGAAGCCCGACACGAAGGGCAAGTACGTCCTCTACGAGTTCTGGGCCACCTGGTGCCCGCCCTGCCGGCGCTCGATATCGCTGCTCAACAGGCTCCACAGGAAGTTCGGCGAGGAGCTGGTGGTCATCGGCATCTCCCACGAGACGGAGGAGGCCGTGCGGAAGCTCAAGGAGCCGGCCATCGGGTACTACAGCGCCATTGACACCCAGGGGCGGATGAGGAACGAGCTCGGCGTGTCCGGCATCCCCCACGTCATCATCGTCGAGCCCGGCGGGCACGTGGTCTGGCAGGGCTTCCCGCTCCTGAAGGGGTACGAGCTGACCGAGGAGAAGGTCGAGAAGATCCTGGCCGTCGGGCGCAAGCAACGGGAACGGCCGTAGGTCTATCCGCGGCGTCTGCAACCGCGTTTGACATGTTCGGGCGGTCGTGCACAATAAAGCGCCTTGAGGGCGTTCTGTACGGGCAAGGGACCCTGCTCACCTCTGGCTAAGGAGAGAGCCGTGGCGAAGTTCCACCACTTCGGCGTGCCGACGCGGGACCAGCACGAGGGGGAGATGCATATCGAGGGCGCGAAGGTCTACGTGACCGACCCCGAGCAGCATCCCTACAATGTCGAGTTCGTGCGCTGCGAGCCGGACTGCCCGATGCCTGAGATCATCCAGACCACGCCCCACGCCGGCTTCGTGGTGGACGATCTCGAGGCGGCCGTCGAAGGCCAGGAGGTCGTGCTGCCGATCACCGCGATCGACGAGTCGCTGAGCATCGCCTTCATCAAGGACGGCGACGCGCTCCTCGAGCTGATGCAAGGCGAGACGCCGAAGAAGAAGAAGTGGATCAACGAGCCCGAGAATGTCGTCCAGGAGCTTCTCGAGGGCATGGTGCTCGCCAACCAGGGCACGATCAAGCTCGAGGGCAGCAACCTGGTGGTTCGCGCGACGCCGAAGCCCGACGACAAGGTGGCCATCGTGACCCTCGGCGGCAGCGGCCACGAGCCCGCCCTGAGCGGCTACGTGGGCGAGGGGATGCTCGACATCAGCGTGCCAGGCGAGATTTTCGCCGCCCCCGGCCGGCCCCGCGTCATCGAGGCCCTGCGCAGCGTCAACCGCGACGCCGGCGTCCTGTTCGTCGTGCTCAACCACGCCGGCGACGTGCTCACGGCCAATATGGTGATGAAGATGGTCGAGAAGGAGGGGCTCAACGTCAAGCAGGTGCTCACCCACGAGGACATCTCGGACGACGATCCCGCCGACGGCCCCCCTGAGCGCCGCGGCCTGAGCGGCTGCCTCATCGTCATCAAGTGCGCAGGCGCCGCCGCCGAGGCCGGCAGGAGCCTCGACGAGGTCGTCGCCATCGCCCAGCGCGTGCAGGACAACATGGCCACCCTCGCCGTCGCGACATCCGCCGCGACCCACCCATCCACCGGCGACGTGATCGCCGAGGTGCCCGAGGGCCAGATGTGCGTGGGCATGGGCCAGCACGGCGAGGCCGGCGGCGGCATGCAGGAGATGAAGACGGCCGACGAGACCGCCGACATAATGCTCCCGCTTCTGCTCGCCGACCGCGGCATCGAGGCGGGCGACAAGGTGCTCGTCATGATCAACGGCGTCGGCTCCACCACGCTCATGGAGCAGTACTGCGTGCTGCGCCGCTGCAAGCAGCTCCTCGACGAGCGCGGCATCGAGATGGTCGATGCCCTCTGCGGCGAGTTCCTCACCGTCCAGGAGATGGGCGGCTTCCAGATGGTCGTCTGCAAGATGGACGACGAGCTCGTCGAGCTCTGGAAGGCGCCCTGCGACACGCCGGCACTGACGGTGAAGTGAGGGGCGAGGGAGGGTGGATGAATGGAGGAGTGGATGAATGGATGGATGAGAAGAGAGGACGGCCGACGCGTCTTCTCCGATCTTCCAGTCATCCACCCATCCACTCGGCCCGCGCCAGGAAGCAACCGAATGCGTGAGACGATCGGCTACGATGACCTCGTCGCGATGCTGCGCGGCGCCGCCGAGCAGGTCCGGGCGAACAAGGGCCAGCTAAGCAAGCTCGACTCGTTCGGCGGCGACGGCGACCACGGGACGACGATGGCCCGCGGGATGGGCCTGATCGAGCAGGCGGCCGCGGACGACAGCTCGGGCCGTCTTGCCGAGCTGCTCTCGAGCGTCTCGTGGGCGATCGAGGGCGTGGACGGGGGAGCGACGGGCCCGCTCTTCGGCATGCTCTTCCTGGGCATGTCGGAGGCCGTCGAGGGCAAGGACGCCCTCGACGCCGCCGCCGCGGCCGCAATGTTCGAATCCGGCCTCGCTGCCCTCCAGGCCAACACCAAGGCCAGGCCGGGCGACAAGACGATGATGGACGCCCTCGTCCCCGCCGTCGAGGCCCTGCGCCAGGCCGCCGACGAGGGCGCCGACATCGCGACCGCCATGGCCCGCGCCGCCCAGGCCGCCGACCAGGGCGCCCAGGCCACCACCGAGATGCAGGCCCGCTTCGGCCGGGCCAAGAACCTTGGCGAACGCTCCAGGGGTCATCCCGACCCCGGCGCCACGTCCATCGCCCTCATCTTCAAGGGCTTTGCCCAGGCATTGGAGGATGCGTGATGGCCCGCCGCGTGCTCACCATCGTGCTGGCGCTCGCCGCGACCGCGGCTGCCGGCGACGTGCGCTTCAAGAAGATAGTCCTCGACAAGGCATTCCGCGCCGAGGGTGTCGCCACCGCCGACGTCAACCACGACGGCAAGCGCGACGTCATGACCGGCGAGGTCTGGTACGCCGCGCCCGACTGGACGATGCACGAGCAGATCAAGCCCGGCACCTACCAGCCCAAGGGCTACAGCCAGTGCTTCAACAACTGGGCCGCCGACGTCAACGGCGACGGATGGGTCGATAGCATCGTCGTGAAGTGGCCGGGCAAGGAGGTCGTGTGGCGGGAGAACCCGCAGAACAAGCCAGGGCACTGGAAGGAGCACGTCATCGCCAAGGCGTTCAGCGGCGAGACCCCCCTCTTCACTGACCTGCTCGGCACGGGCAAGCCGGTGCTGGTCGGCGGCATCCTGCCCGAGCAGTACGTCGCCTGGATCGAGAAACCGGCTGATCCCACCAAGCTCTGGACCCCCCACGCGGTGAGCAAGCCCAAGAACCCGAGCGCCGTGCGCTACACCCACGGCTACGGCGTGGGCGACGTGAACCGCGACGGCCGCAACGACGTGCTGTGCACCCGCGGCTGGTGGGAGGCGCCCGAGGACCGCAAGCAGTCGCCCTGGACCTTCCACCCCGCCAAGCTCGGCCAGGCCTGCGCCGACATGGTCGTCCACGACATCGACGCCGACGGCGACAGCGACGTCATCACCAGCTCGGCCCACCGCTACGGCGTCTGGTGGCACGAGCAGACCAAGCCCGGCAAGTTCAAGACCAGAGAGATCTTCAGCAAATACTCGCAGACCCACGCCCTCATCCTCGCCGACATGAACCGCGACGGTGTCATGGACCTCGTCACCGGCAAGCGCCACTACGCCCACGGCGGCAAGGACCCCGGCGGCAACGACCCCGCGATGGTCTACTGGTTCGAGGTCCGCCGTCCGGCGAAGGGCAAGGTCGACTTCATCCTCCACGAGGTGGACAACGACAGCGGCATCGGCACCCAGTTCGAGGTCAGCGACATCAACGGCGATGGGAAGCTCGACATCATCACGTCCAATAAAAAGGGCGTGCACGTGTTCGTACAGGAATAACACGAAGGAGAGTCTCGAATGCCCGATGCAGACGCCAAGCCAGCGGCCAAGGAGAAGCAGTTCCACGTCGATGTGCCGCAGGAGACGCCGGGCTTCTTCCTCAAGGGCTCGGCACATCTGGGCTGGGGGATGAAGAATCGCCTGTCGCGGATCTTCAGCCCCGAGACGGGCAGGACCGTGATGCTGGCCTTCGACCACGGCTACATCATGGGCCCCACCTCGGGCATCG
>CAZDNN010000198.1:5515-10347 GCA_964506385.1 uncultured Planctomycetota bacterium | reverse complement strand
AGCCAGTCCTTGAGCGCGGCGACGACGAGGGCGATCCCTGCGGCGACGAAGGACCAGATGGTCTTGAGGCGCGTGATCGCCTGGGAGTTGCGCTCCACCTTCTCCTGCAGCACGAGCAGGCGGTCGATCTTCTCGTTCATCCTAGAGATGCTTGACATCCCGATCTGAGCGCTGTATAGTGTAGGGAATGGGGTGCAACTCTCGGCCTATGAGGCCAACGATGAGCACCCCTTCCTTCCTGTACCGAACAGCCCCGACCGCTCCTGCGGTGGGGCTGTGTCATGCCCGGGTCAGCCCGCCCCAGGCCTCCCAACCGCCCAACCACGCAGAGCAGGCGCGCGAGCCGAAGCACCTCGCACGGCCCCGCCGCCCGAGGAGGCACTGACCGTGCAGCTCTCCGACCTCCGCGACGCGCCCTGGAACCCCCGAGACATCGACGAGGCATCCCTCGCCGCGCTCGGCGCCTCCCAGCGCGCCTTCGGCGACATCAGCGGCATCGTCTACAACCGCCGCCTCGGCATCCTCGTCTGCGGCCACCAGCGCGTGCGCAAGCTCCGCGAGGAGCACGGCGACGCGCTCGAACTCGTCGAGAGCGACGGCCGCGTCGAGATCGTCACGCCGAGCGGGCAGTCGTGGCCCGTGCGGGTCGTCGACTGGGACGAGCCGACGTCCATCGCCGCCAACATCACCGCGAACTCCGACCTGCTGACCGGCCAGTTCACCCACGGCCTCGCGGCGCTCCTGCCGCAGGTCGACCTCGCGCTGCCCGACCTCAGCCAGGCGCTCCGTCTCCCCGAGATCGAGATCCCCCCGCCGCTGCCCATCGGCGCGGAGCCTGTGGACGTCGAGCCGCCGCCCCTCCCCGAGACCGCGCACACGAAGCCCGGCGACCTCTGGCTCCTTGGCCGCCACCGCCTCCTCTGCGGCGACTGCACCGACCCCGAGCAGGTGGCCCGCCTGATGGACGGCCGGCGCGCGATCCTCTTCGCGACCGACCCGCCGTACCTCGTCGGCTACGACGGGACCAACCACCCGGTGCTGCGGGGGGAGGAGGACACGAAGAACAAGGACTGGAGCGAGTCCTACGGCGCGCACTTCGACTGGGACGACTACGAGTCCAACAAGGACCTCTACGAGCGCTTCATCCGCGTCGCCGTCGACGTCGCCATCCTGCCCAACGCGGCCTGGTACTGCTGGCACGCCTCCCGGCGCCAGGCCATGCTCGAGGCCGAGTGGGAGCGGGCCGGCGCCTTCGTCCACCAGCAGATCATCTGGGCGAAGGACCGCGGCATTCTCACCCGCTCATACTACATGTGGCAGCACGAGCCGTGCTTCTTCGGCTGGGTCAAGGGCAACAAGCCGCCTCGCCGCGCCGAGGACTACCCGACCACCATCTGGGAGCACCCGACCGTCGCGTGGCAGGAGACGAAGCACCCGACCTCGAAGCCGGTGATGGTCTTCGCCATCCCCATCAAACAACATATGCTCGAAGGCGAGGTGTGCTATGAGCCGTTCTGCGGCAGCGGCTCGCAGATCATCGCGGCCGAGCAGTGCGGCGTGGTCTGCTGCGCGCTCGACATCGAGCCTCGCTACGTCGACGTCGCCGTGGCCAGGTGGCAGACGCTCACCGGCCAGCGCGCCGTCCACGCCGAGACGGGCGAGGAGTTCCCCGAGTCGCTGGAGGGCGGCGAGGGCTCGGCCACGTCGCCGCAGGTGGCGGAGCTGGAGCCACAAGGCCAGGAGGCCAGCTAGAACGCCAACACGGGCCAACGTCGGCGGCCCGTGGGCAACACGACGCGACCTGGGGTGCTGAGGATGAGCAATGGCTGCGAGCAAGCAGGGAAGCAAGTACTCCGTCGAGCAGGTCGCCGGCATCAAAGATACAATCGTCGCAGAATTGGAAAAGGGGCACACCCTCAGCGCCGCGACCCTCGCGTGCGGGCAGCACGGCCTGCCCGTCGTCGATGGGTCGACGATCTGGCGATGGCGGCAGGACGACGCTGACTTCGAAGAGCGCATCCGCAAGGCTCAAGTCATCGGCCTCCGCGCCGTGTACGACATCGGGCACCAGGCGATCCTCAACCAGATCATCCCGAACCCCGGCAGCGTCTCGGCGACCCTCTACATCTGGGCGATGACGAACATCGTCCGGGCGCTGACAAGGGCCGGCGAGACGGTGCCCGTCAAGTACGACGACGTGCGGAAGCCGCTCGCCGTCGTCGACATGGCCGAGCGCCGCGACGTGCACGTGACCTACGAGTTGGTGGACCGCAGGGCGGTCGAGGCCGAGCGGAGCGCGAAGGCCCTGCCCGAGCCGACGTCCGCATCAGCCGAGGCAGGCTAGCCATGGACGGGCCGCGTCAGGCCGCCGCAGGGCCAGGCGGCGCGGCCCATCTTCCCTCGATATAAATCGCCTATATTCCTTGACTTAGGCTGCCGCCTACGCCTGTATATGAGTGCGGAGGGGGCAGCAACGGCAAGGAGGCAGCGAGATGGCGAAGCGAGAAGCGAAGCTGAGCCGAGCCTACAAGCAGCAGCCTTGGGGCTACCGTGGGATGGAGGTCCGCTTCGTGCGGACGTGCACCTACCACGGCCTGGACGGCGAGGGCGGGAGCCGCCAGGTCCGCGAGGATTGGGCGCTTAAGAGCGCCCGCGGCACCATCGCAATGGGCGACCGGATGGCGCTGTGGGATCTGGTCGAGGCGAACGGCTGGGTGGTGACCGACCCTGGGACCGGACCCGAGGCCTGAGGAGACCGTGACCATGACCAGCGAGGCGATGGAGGCGATCCTGGAGACCGCGCTGCACGCCGCGGTCGAGGAGGGGTGGCTGGACGAGGAGGGGCTGACTGACGACGAGACGCTGATCACCACGCGGCGCTTCCGCGAGGCGGGGCTGATGACGGACGACGCCGGCCTGGTGATCACCGTCGACGACCCCAACGGCGGGGTGGCCGAGTTCCAGGTCTCGATCGTCCGAAGCCGGTGACCCGATCGCGAGAGAGGAGCGAGCGATGGCGAAGGCGACGCCGAAGCCGGATGCTTGGAGGCACGACGATCCCCGGGCGGCCTACCACGAGGCCCACAAGCACGCCGTTCGCGTGCTTGACGCCCTACGAGCCGCCCGACCTGTGCGAGCCGCGCGACGGCTGCCCGGACTGCGGCAACCGCAACAAGGACGAGCTGGTCTGGGACGACGACGACCGTCTGACGTGCACGCTGTGCGGGCGCGAGTACGATCCCATGGAGAAGGAGGACGGCGATGAGTGCGTCGAGGAAGGACGGGATGACGCTGGCGGAAGCCGCTGAGGGCTTCGTCGCCCACGTCGAGCAGGAGGGCAAGAGCGCCATTACGGTGCGGGCCTACCGCAGCGACCTGCGGCTGGCCGAGCGGTTCTTCGGCGCGGAGACGGCCCTGGCGCGGCTGACCGTCCCATGGGTCGGCAAGTTCCTCAAGTCCGAGGCGCTGAACCAGCGGCCGAACGGCACGCCCAAGAAGCCGGCCAGCATCAACCGCGCCAAGGGCGTCCTGCGGATGATGCTGGAGTGGGCCGTCGCCCAGGGCCACCTTGAGAACGTGCCGCTCCCGAAGGGCGAGCAGCGCCGCGCAAAGAGGGCCAACGTCGATGCGACTCAGTGACGCCATCGACGGGTTCGAGCAACACCTGAGAGCGAACGGGTGCTCACGGCACACCATCAGGGCCTACCGATGCGACTTGGCCGGCTTGGCCCGCTACTACGGCGGCAACGGCGCGCGCGTCGAGGACGTCACGCCGGCCGACCTCGCCGCGTTCATGACCTCGGAGCACGCCCTCGTTGGCCCCACGGGCCGCACACGCGGCCCAGGGGCGATCAACCGCGTCCGCGCGACCCTCAGGTCGTTCTTCGGCTGGCTCGCCGACACGGGCCAACTGGGGGCCTCCCCTGCGAGGGCGCTGCGGGTCAAGGCGCTGCGCCAGCCCCCGCCGCCGGCGCTCGACCGCGAGGACGAGGAGCGCCTGCTGGCGACCCTCGAGGCCTCCGAGGATCCGCTCGCCTTCCGCGACTACGTCATGATCAGGGTGCTCCTGGGCACCGGCGTTCGCGTGGGCGAGCTGGTCTGCCTCGATGCCGCCGACGTGGACCTGGGCCACAGGCGTCTCACGGTCAGGTGCAAGGGGGGTGGCCGGGAGGTGCGCCATCTCACGACCAGCCTCGCTACGCTGCTTGAGTCCTACATGTACCATGACCATGGGACCGTGCCAGGGCAGCGCGGCGGCCCGCTGTTCGTGAGCAGGTCCGGCCGGCGCATGACGGCCCGGCAGTTCGCCCGCAGGCTCGAGGGCTGGCTGGAGGAGGCGGGCGTCTCCGGCCACATCACTCCGCACACGTTCAGGCACACCCTCGCCACGCGGCTCCTGGCGGCGACGGGCGACCTTCGGCTCGTGCAGCGGGCGCTGGGGCACCGGAGCATCACCACGACCACTCGGTATGCGCAGGTCCCTGACGAGGCCCTCGCCACCGCGCTCGAGGCCGTGTGAGCCTCGCCGGCGGCCGACCGCCACACATCACCACGCCGACCGACGACGCTTGGCCAACCAGCCGGGCGCCCTCGCTGCGGTCCCGGGCCTTGCCGAAGGTCAGATAACGTGTATAATCGGACCTCGCTCGCTCTCGCGACGTCTTCCGTCGCTCGCAGACCGTGCACGGCCAAGCAGGCCTCCCAACCGGGCTGCTGCCCATTGCCAAGTCCTCCTCGCCCCACCGGCCGCGCGTCAGTCCGTACGTGAGGAGCGGATGGTGGAAGAACCACTCCCTGACAAGTGCCTTGAGTACCTTCTCTTCCTTGCCGAG
>CAZDNN010000198.1:0-5415 GCA_964506385.1 uncultured Planctomycetota bacterium | reverse complement strand
AGGTACGTGTTCGTGCGTGATGGGGAGGGGTGGCAGACGACCTACGAGGGCAGGACCTTCCGTGTGAAGCACTCCGTCGGAATGTGGTACATATCGGAGTTGCTGCGGCGACCTCAAAGGCCAATCCCGTGCCTGGTGCTGTCGATGGCTCGTCCCGATAGGCAGGCCGGGCCGCGGGAGAGCACGGAGGGCCTTCTCGGGAAGGTGCTGGACGAGGGGTTGACCATCGGCTTGGATAGGGAGGATGGGGAGAGGGCGCGGAAGGCCGTCTGCAAGGCCATCAACACCGCGCTCGCCAACATCAGGAAAGAGAATCCTGACCTATACAGGCACCTAGATGCGAACATACGGTTAGGCTATTCAGTCAGTTACGTCGGCGACGTGAAGTGGCAGTTGTAGTCTCACAGAAGATGCTACTCCCCTCGTAGCATTTGCTACCCCCAAAGTAGCGTTCTTCCTACAGAGCGGGCCTCAGCGTTCCCGCCTACCAGATGACATGCGGCCCTCGATGGGCTGCTGCCGCAACCCCCAGAGCGACCTTGCTGAGGCCCCCGCTCCTGGGGGTTGCCCCTTCTTGAGGATGCGCTGATCAATGCGCGTGCCATCAGACCAGGAAGTGCTGACCAAGACCTCGGGGGCAGAGGGTGACGAGGCAGCGAGCCGGTGCACGCCGATGCTGAAGAAGGAACACGACACGGCTATCTCCCTTCAGTTCAACACCCAGGCCGTCCCGCCGGAACTGAGGTCCGCCAAGGCGTGGGTGGTGTGGGGAGAGGAGGCCCAGCGCGATGAGGAGGGCGCCCGATGAGCGTTCCGACAGGTGATCGACTCGCCGACCGCTACCGCTACCGGGACATCCACTACGTCAGGCAAGGGGGCAACGGGGGACAGCCCGTCCGCACGAAGTGGCGTCGGGTTGAGGCCGCGACGGCTGCCCAGACGGTGCTCGGGCTGTCGAAGGGGGTCGACGCCTTCATGACCGCCCAGCGCTTCGCACAGCCGAACCAGACCAAAGGAGAGGCGCAGTGGTGCGGCCCATTCTTCGACCTGGACGCGGAGGGCAACGTCGAGGCTGCCCGTCGGGACGCCGTGAACCTGCTCGACTACTTGACCGATGCAGGGATCGTCAACAAGGCCGCCGTGCGGGTGTACTTCAGCGGCAACAAGGGCTTCCATGTTGACATCGCCCCATCGGTCTTTGGAGTGCAGCCACACCCCGCGCTCAATCGGATAATGCTGGGCCTGGCGGAGTGGCTCGCGGAGGAGATCCGCCTGCAGACCTTGGACACGACGGTCTACTCCAGCCGTCGTATGTGGCGTGTGCCCGGGTCCCAACACTCCAAGTCGGGCTTGTTCGTGATCGAGCTCTCACACGAGGAGCTCCGAAGGCTCAGCGTCGAGGCGATCCGCAGGTTGGCCGTCAAGCCGCGTCGTGCACTGTATGACGACGAGGATCTCGACGGCGTCGAGGATGAGGCACCCGTCGATGCTCTTGCGGCTCTCTTCGCCACATTCGTCGATGACCACGCGATCCGCAAGAAGAGGCCGAGGACCATCGACCCGACGGCGTCGCACGAGGAGCCGCCGTGTGTGCTCGACCTGCTCGGCCGCAGCGTCATCCCCGCCGCCAACTCCAGGAACAAGGCGACGATGACGCTGGCCTCCTACTTCAAGAACGCGGGCTGGTCGGCCGAGGCGGCGCTCAATCGGATGCTGCCCTGGGCGCGGGGCGTGGAGAACACCTCCATCGCGGGCGACGCCCGCAAGCTCGAGGCCGCTACCCGAAGCGTGGTCCAGGCGGTATTCGAGGGTGATGCCTACCACTTTGACTGCTGCTTCATCTTGTCCCTCGGCACTGACGATGAGAGGATCTCGTGTGACCGCGACGCCTGCCCGTTGCGGGCTCAGCGCGACCGGCGCAGCGCTGCGGCCAGGCTGATCGCCTTGGCCGACGATGTGGAGTTCGTGCACGACCGAGAACAGGTGTCGTACGCTGTCGTCCCCCTTCCCGATGGGGGGTACGACGCGATGGCGATCCCCGAGCGAGGGGGCCGCTTCCGCAAGGAGATGGTCGCGCGCTACCAAGCCAAGTACGGTGAGCCAGTAGCCCCCACGGCGATCAGCACTGCCCTGGAGATGCTTGCGGCTCGTGGCTTCCGAGGCCCGGAACGGGAGGTGCTCTTGCGGGTGGCTCGTGTCGAGGAGGCCCTATACGTTGACCTGGCGGATGGCGCAGGCCGGGCGGTCAGGATCGTCCCTGGTGGGTGGACCGTCGTTCAGACAGGCGACGTGCTGTGGCGCCGGCCCGTGGGGTGCGGCGCCCTGCCGGTGCCCGATGCGGATGGCAGCCTCGACGACCTCGGGGAGGTGCTCCGGCTCAGTGGCGACGACATCAAGATGGCCATCGCGTTCATGCTCGGCACCTTCTGCGTCGGGTGGCCGTACCCAATTCTCAACCTGTTCGGCGAGCAGGGAGCGGCCAAGAGCTTCCGGGCGAAGGTCATTCGGTACTTCGTAGATCCGACCAGCGACGTCGACAGCGGGGTGGTGCGGCCGCCGCGGAAGGACACCGACCTGGCCGCTCTCGCCCACAACAACCACGCCATCGCCCTCGACAACCTCTCGCACATCCCTGACTGGCTCTCGGATGCTCTGGCTGCCCTCGCCACAGGGGTGGGCTTCACGACGCGAGCGCTCTACACCGACCGTGACCAGTCGACAGTGACGGGCAAGCACCCCATCATCATCAATGGCATCCCCCAGAGCGTTACGCGGGGCGATCTGGCGGACCGCGCGATCAACGTCGAGTGTGATCCCATCCCCGAGTCCGAGCGCAGGCGGGAGAGCAAGCTCTGGGATGGGATCCGGGATGTCCGACCAAAGGTGCTCGGCGGCCTGGTGAACGCCGTCGCTGCTGCCCTCGAATACCTTCCGGGGATCGAGGACGACGTGGACTCCTGGCCGCGCATGGCCGACTTCGCCGCCTTCGTCGCGGCGGCCGAGAAGGGAGGAGCTCTGCCGTGGGGGCAGGGCGAGTTCCTCCCCGCCTACGAGGCCAACCGTGAACAGGCGACTGCCACCTTGGTCGATGCATCACCACTAGCCAAGGCAATCATCGACTTCGCCAGCGGCAACGGTTCGTGGACGGGCACGGCCAGTGAGCTGTATGACGCCCTCAAGCGTTCGGCCGTGGTCGAGGACAGGAAGCCACCCGCTTGGTGGCCGGCGCGGCCCGACGAGCTGAGCAAGGAGTTGGCCCGGCTGGCGCCGGCCCTGCGCATGGCCGAGCCGGGCGTCGATGTGACGCGACCGAAGCGGACAGGGAAGGGCAGGCGGATCCGGATTGAGGCAGTGGATTCCTTTGATTTCGGTGGGCGTGAGCAGCGTGGAAACGAGTGACGCCGGAGTGACGCCAGGTGACACTAGAGTGACACCAGCCCGGTGTGCTGGTGTCACCGTCGAGCTGCTTTGGAGGCCTGGAGTTGCGTCGATGGAGGCCCGAAAGTGACACCAGTGACGCCAAAAGCACTACCCTTCTTCTGCTTGAACACTGCGAGGGTAGCGTGCAGGAGGGGAAGGAGCCGAGACATGAAAGGGCGGAAAGAAAAGGGTAGCGGGATCGGCGTCACTGGTGTCATCGGCGTCACAGCGACGCCCTCCGAAGAGGGCAACTGCACGACGGGCCCGCATGCATGCTCCTGGCGCGGGGGCGCCTTCCGGGGAGGACGCCCCGGTCGAAGGCGTGGGACACCTGGCGCCCCCACGCGGCTGGGCACGTCCAGGCGCCACGATCCGTTCCCGGGGCTCCTGCCCTTCGGGCTCGTTACACCACTGGCTGAAGGAGTGACGACATGAGCGCTGTCGCGCCGCGGCGATGCATTCTGTGCGGGACCCCGCCAGGCGACCGTCAGGTGTTCTTCTTCGTTCCCCACGCCCCACAGGCGTGGGGCGCCCCCGTGGGCAAGGGGGTGGCCTTGCCGTACGTGCTCTGCCGCGCCTGCAAGGCGCTGCCCAGAAGCGTGGCGGCGGAACTGGTCGAGAGGGAGTTCATGCGCCGACGCGCCGAGCGCGCCCTGAGCAACTGAAGCCATCGCCCGAAGGAGGCATCGGGTGAGTGAGACATCGGCGACACAGCGGACCGACCAGCCCCGAAGGAACAACCCCGAGCGGTGACCATGGTTGTACCGATCCGCCAACCCCGCGTCCGCTATGTGCCCCTCGAAGCCGACAGGGCATTACCGGTCACCGCCTGTCCGGGCTGGTGGCGGAGATTCACGCGCGAGCAATGGAGCGCGCGACCAAGGGCTCGCAGAAGCAGAGGCAGGAAGAGGTCCTGGCAGTGACGCACGCACGCGATCAAGCCCAGAACGCCAAGCTCGAACGCAACGAGAGCATGCGCCTTGATGTGGAACTCGCGCGGCCCACGGGCCAGCAACTGGAGCAGATCAGGGATGGTCTACGCTTGGTTCTGGAACTCGCCATGCGGCGGTACCGCAGGATGCGAGGGGCAGCGAAGGCAGCGCCGGATACAGCGGGAAACCCCTTGACTAACGCCGGCAGGGAAGCCCCTATGTCCCCCCGACCTGGGTCCTAACACGAAAGGGGACAGCGATGAAGGGACGACGCAGGACGCGACGGAACAGGCCGGCGGTGGGCTACGTCCGTCGGTCGACGGACAGGCAGGAGCAGTCGCTCAGCGATCAGCGCCGGGTGATCGAGGCCTATGCACACGAGGCGGGGTACGAAACCCTGGATTGGTATGAGGACGACGCGATCAGCGGGGCAGGCGTGGATGACCGGGAGGCCTTCCTCCGGATGATCCACGACGCCCAGCAGTCGAGTTGCCCGTTCCAGTACATCCTCGTCTACGACGTGAAACGGTTCGGCCGGCTCGACAACGATGAGACGGGCCACTACCGCTACCTGCTCCGCAAGGCGGGCGTCGAGGTCGTCTACGTCGCCGAGAACTTCAACGGCGATGACACGGATGACCTGCTGCTGCCCGTCAAGCAGTGGCAGGCGCGGCAGGAGCTGCGGGACCTCTCCAAGGTGACCATCCGCGGTCTGCTGAGCAAGGTGGACGGCGGCTGGTGGATGGGCGGCGTGCCTCCCTACGGTTACGACCTGGCCTACTTCAACGCCGCCGGTGAGTTCCTGATGATCGTGCGCTACATGCCCGACGGCAGCAAGCGGGTGTTCGATGAGAACGGAGAACTCCAGCGGGTGATCGAACGTGGCGATAGGCTCCGCGCCTCGAAGCAGGACCGGGCGCGCCTGATTCCGAGCGCCCCGGAGCGCGTCAGGGTCGTCCGCGAGATCTTCCGCCTCTACGTCCGCGACGGCTACGGCTTCAAGAAGGTCGCCGACACGCTCAACGAACGGGGCATCCCCTCCCCTCGCAACGGCAAGTGGTCG
>CAZDNN010000197.1:0-10396 GCA_964506385.1 uncultured Planctomycetota bacterium | reverse complement strand
TGAAGTGCTACGGCGGGGGAAGGGAGGGGGGCTGCGGGGCCCCCGCGTGACGACGGCGACGGTCCCTGCTTGCTGAGCGTGAGACGGGGGGCGGGCCGGGGGCAATGAGGCTGCCTCGCGTCAGTGGCCGGGATGGGCCGCTGACGCCGGCAGGCCAAGGGAGGGTTGGAAGGCGGTGACATCCACCTCAGCGACGGGGCGGCCGCTCGCGGCGGCCTGAGCGGCGCCGCACCCTGCGGCGAGGCCGAGTGCGGTCATCGTGCGGTTGAGGCGGCAGCTCGAGGCGGCGATCTGGCTGAAGCTGGCGCAGCGGCCTGCTACCATCAGGTTCGCCCAGCCCTTCGGGATCAGGCAGCGGAAGGGGATGCCGTAGGGCTGCTTGAGCTCGCCGCGGATGCGGTGGCCGCCGGAGCCGTGGACGTCCATCGAGTGGTCGGCGATGGCGATAATGTCGGCGTGCTTCTGGCGGCTGAGGCCGGCCATCAAGTCGTGCTGGGTCAGGACGTGCTGGCCGAGGATGCGGTAGCTCTCGCGGATGCCGAGCATGGGCGCGATGCTGTGGAGCTCGAAGCCGGCAAATGCCTCGTGGCCCTGGAGCCAGTGCCAGTGTGCCTGGACGCGGCGGCGCCCCTCGGCCAGGGTCGTGTCGTAGCCGCGCTCGACGAGCATGCGGCCTGGGATGAGGGCGAGTGGGTTGACGATGCGGTCGCCGCAGGGCAGGCCGCTGACGTGGGCCACCCGCTGCCAGCCCCTTGGCATGGGGTCGGGCGGGGCCTGGCGCCTGGGCCGCTCGGCCCGGCGGATGCGGTAGCACAGCGAGATGGCGTTGAGCGTCGGCTCCGGCTCGTCGGGGGCGAAGGGCTCGTTGAAGCGGCTCCTGGGGTCCGGCCCGAGCATGGCCTCGCAGCCGACGGCGCGGCAGAGGAAGCCGCCGCCTGTGCAGTCGATGAACACGTTGGCCTCGATGCGAAAGGCCGTGCCGTCGGCGGCCTCGGCGCGGATGGCTCGGACGCGGCGTCCATCGGCGTCTGCCTCGGTGAAGGCGGTGCGGAGCAGGACGCGGCAGCGTCGCGTCTCGGCGAGCATGGTGGTGACGACCTGGTGGAAGGCGTCGGGCTCCCAGGTGCAGGCGCGCCAGTCGCTGCGGGGGCGGCCGGAGCGCTCGAGGGTCTGCTCGTAGCGCGAGCCGGGCTTGGGCAGCCAGAGTCCGAAGGGGCCGAGCTTGCGGTCAGGGTTGTGGTCGGCCACGATGGCCACGGCATCGGGGATCTTCGACATCCGGCCGTAGATCTCGCGGACGAGCGGGCAGTCGGGGCCGGGCTCCCAGTTGTTGACATAGGCGTTCGCGCTGGTGCCGCCGAGCCGCCCCAGCTTCTCGACGAGCACGACATCGGCTCCCGCCCGCGCCGCGCCGACCGCCGCGCCGATGCCCGCGCTCCCGCCGCCCACGACGCAGACGTCGGTCCGCATGGTCGTCGCTCCACCGTCGGTGCTCGACGCGCAGGATGCCAGGACGGCGCACGCCAGGAGCGCGCCGCGGGACGCGTGCTGCCTCACGGCACCTCTCCTTCGTTGCTGCCGACGAGTCGGAAGCAGGAGCCGTGGGGCAGGTGCTCGGCCTCGACGCCGGGCAGGTGCTCGTTGATGTACCGCGTCAGGGTCACCATTCCCGGCTCCTCGCTGGTGCCGTGGTTGACGCGGATGACGGGGTACTCCTGGTCGGCGGCGCGCTGGATGTCGCGCCAGTAGCAGGACCCGTCGTCGCAGACGATGGCGACCTCGCAGCCCATGGCCTGGAACTCGCCGATGTGGCCGCAGCAGCCGGTGCCGATGCCGACCCGCGATACGAGGCGGCTGCCGTCGCCGACCACTTGCACCGCGGGCTCGCCGATCGTCGCCGTGCGGTCGGCGACGTGCGCGGCCAGCTCGTCTAGCGCCATCAGGTCGATGTCGTAGCGGTGCTGATACCCTGCCGCTCCCTGCTTGACCGGCTCGTCGCCGAAGCCGAGGAACCGCGCCCAGGCCCACGGGATGCCGATGCGCGGCATGCGGTCCCACACGTCGTGGTTCCGCAGCACCACGAGTCCCGTCGTCTCGATGAAGTTGCGCTTGGCCATGGCGATGGGCGACGTCTCGATGTTCTCGAGCTCATGGGCGTGCACCCAGAAGGTCGGCTCGTGGGTCATCAGGAGATCGACGCCGCGCTGGACGGCGGTGCGGCAGGCCTCGAAGCTGGCGATCCACGTCACCAGCACCCGCCGCACCTCCTTCTCCGGATCGCCGATGATGACCCGATCGACCGTCTTCTCGGGATCCACCCAGTCGGCCAGGTCGAGGAAGTGGCGGTTGATGTCGATCGCTCTCATCCCGTGTCTCCTGCGTGTGCTGTCATTGTAGCCCGGATGGGGTGGGAGGCAAGCAGGGCGCGGAGGCGCTTGCGCGGCAGGCGGCCGGGTGGTTTACTGGCGGTCCGTTACGGAGACATAATCGGGGTGGCTGGCACGTGAGAGCCTGTGGACGTTGCGGCGTGGCCTTCCTGCTAACGGGGTTGCTGATGGTGAGTTGCGAGAGGGGGCCAGCGGAGCGGCCGGTGAAGCAGACCCTCACCGGCATCGACGTGCTCGGGCGCGACGGCTTCGCGCTGCTGAAGGGGCGCCGCGTCGGGCTGATCGCGAATCACACGGGCGTGAACCGCGAGGGCGTGCCGACGGCGCGGCTGCTGGCCGAGGCGCCGGGGGTGGAGCTGGTGGCGCTGTTCAGCCCCGAGCACGGCTTCCGCGGCGACCTCGACGTCGGGCACATCGCCGACGGCCGCGACGCCGAGACGGGGCTGCGCATATTCAGCCTCTATGGCGAGACGCGGCAGCCGACGCCCCAGATGCTCGAGGGCATCGACACCCTGGTGTTCGACATCCAGGACATCGGGACGCGCTTCTACACCTACATCTCGACCATGGGCCTCGCCATGCGGGCCGCGTCGGAGCAGGGCATCCGCTTCGTCGTCCTCGACCGCCCGAATCCCATCAACGGGATCGACGTGGCAGGCCCCTTGCTCGACCCCGGCCGCGAGGCCTTCGTGGCCTTCCACAGCCTGCCTGTGAGGCATGGGATGACGGTGGGGGAGCTGGCGCGGATGTTCGATGCCGAGCTGGGCCTTGGCCTCGACCTCCAGGTCGTGCCGGTCGAGGGCTGGCGGCGGAGCGACGGCTTCGAGGAGACGGGCCTGCGCTGGGTGAACCCCTCGCCGAACATGCGTAGCCCCGCCGAGGCGCTGCTCTATCCCGGCATCGGCCTGCTCGAAAGCAGCAATCTGTCGGTAGGCCGGGGGACGGAGACGCCGTTCGAGCTGGTCGGCGCCCCGTGGCTGGACGGCGGGCGGCTCGCCGCGCACCTGCGCGCCCAGGGCCTTGCGGGCGTCCGCTTCGAGCCGGTGACGTTCGTGCCGTCGTCGAGCAAGTTTGCCGGCGAGACGTGCCGCGGCCTTCGATTCCTCGTGACGGACCGGCGGGCCTTCCGCCCCGTGCGCATGGGTCTCGCCCTCGCGCTTGGGCTCCGCACGCTCTATCCCGGCACCTGGGAGGCCGCTGCCGTCGATCATCTCCTCCGCAACAAGGCGGTCCTGGATGCCCTGCTCGCGGCGCGGCCCCTCGACGAGGTCGAGGCCATCTGCCGCCCCGGCCTCGATGCCTTCCTGGCGCGGCGGTCGCGGGTCCTGCTTTACAACTGACGCGGAAGGCACTACGATACTCTCAGGCAACAGAGGGCCCCGAGTTGGCGGGAGGACCGCGCGCCCATGATCGTCTACAGGTGCCCGTGCGGCGAGGTATACAAGGCGGCGGACGACCGCGTGGGGACCGTGGTGCGCTGCGGGCGGTGTGGGCGCGGGCTGATCGTGCCCGAACGCAAGGGGCCGGGCGTGCCCGTGCCCGAGGGTGTGCTGACGTATCGGTGCAGTTGTGGGCGGGCGTATCGTCTGAACTACCATAGGGGCGTGCGGCGCGTGCAGTGCCCTGTGTGCGGCGCGTGGGGGCAGGTGACGGAGGCGCAGCCAGGTGACTGAGGCCGTGGCGCCCGCAAGGGCGCCAATGAAGGGGCGCTGGTCCTGAGAGGCGGCGTCCCTATTCGTTGGGCCCGTCGTGGTTGTGAAGATGGGCGACGTGGAAGGCGAGCTGCTGGAGCTCGGCCGCGAAGTCCACGGAGCGCACCTCGAAGCCGTCGGGGACTCGGACTCGGACGGGTGCGAAGTTGAGGAGGCCGCGGACACCGGCGGCGACGAGTTGGTCTGCGACCTGCTGGGCGCTGTGGGGGGGGACGGCGATGATGCCGACGGAGATCCCCAGCTCGCGGACCGCGCGGTCGAGGTCCCACATGGGCCGGACCTTGAAGCTGCCGCACGCGCTTCCCTCCTTGCGGGCGTCGTTGTCGAAGACCGCGACGATGCGGAAGCCGCGTTCGTAGAAGACGCGGTGGGTGGAAAGGGCGCGGCCGATATTCCCTGCGCCGACGACGGCGACGTGCCACTCGCGGTCCACGGCGAGGATCGCGCGGAGGATGCGGATGAGGCGGTCCACCTCGTAGCCGACGCCGCGGCGGCCGAAATGGCCGAAGCAGGCGAGGTCCTTGCGCACCTGCGCGCCGCTGGCGCCGATGGCCTCGCCGAGCTGGGCGGACGACGTCGTGTCCGCCCCCTCGTGGCGCAGTTGCTCGAGCTGCCGCAGGTAGAAGGAGATGCGCTGAATGACGGCGCGGGGGACGTGAGACGGCTCGGCCATGGGGGTCACTCACTTGTTGCTGGTGGCGGGGATGCGCCGGGCGAGTTGCTCCAGTTCCTGGAGCCGCGCGTCGGCACGGGGGGCCCACTCGGTGTCGTGGAAGTAATCGCACACGAGACGGAATACGCGCCTGGCGTCGTCGAGGCGGCCCTTCTCGGCGGCCTCGCGGGCGCGGCGGAAGTGGAGGTAGGCCATCTCGGCGCGCATGGCGTGACGGGCCTGCTTGGCGAGCAGGGGCTGCCTGCCTATCTCGTAACGCTCGACGAGCGTGTTGATGCGGTCCCGCGCCTCTCCCGCCTCGGGCGCCTCGGGGAAGCGCCGGACGAGGGCCTCGTAGGCGTTGATGGCCGCGCGGTGGTCCGTCGGCTCGAGGGCCTGTGCCTCGGCGAAGTAGTCGGCGGGCGTCGCGCGCAGGTAGACGGCCACGCGCCAGGCGGCGTAGGCGGCGATGGCAAGGGCTATGGCCGCCGCGACCCGCCTGCCCCAGGCGATGGTGCGGGCGGCGGCGCGCTCGATGCGGTCGGCGCGCTCGGTGGCCGTCTCTTCGAGCCGGTGGGGGGGGAGCTCGCGCCGCTCATCGGCCATGTTCCGGCGCAAGGTCTCGATGGCGTTGGCCAGCAGGCCCATGCTCGTGGGGCGCTTCGACGGCGCCTTCTCGAGCATGGTGAGCACGAGGTTGGAGACGGCGGACGGGAGCTGGGGGTTGAGCAGCTTGGGCTGCTCGGGCAGTTGGTAGCGGTGGCAGCGGAGCACGCCGAGGGGGGTGGCGCCTTCGAAGGGCGGCCTGCCGCAGAGCATCTCGTAGAGGACGCAGCCGAGGGAGTAGATGTCGGCCCGCGGATCCACGTTGGGGCTCTCGGCCTGCTCGGGGGCCATGTAGGTCGGCGTGCCGAGGATGGCGGTCGTGTGGGTCATGCGGGTGGCGTCGCCGTGTCGCGCGATGCCGAAGTCGGAGATCTTGGCCTGGCCGTCGAGGTCGAAGAGGATGTTGGAGGGCTTGACGTCGCGGTGGCAGATGTTGGCGGCGTGGACGGCCTGGAGGCCGCGGGCCACCTGGCCGGCGATCTCGAGGGCATGGACCGGCTCGATGGGGCCCCCGGCCAGCTCGTCGGCGAGAGAGCGCTCCAGGTACTCCATGGCGTAGTAGTGGACTCCGTCCTCGCAGCCCACATCGAAGACGCGGATGACGTTCGGGTGGTGGATCTGCTGGAGGGCAACGACCTCGCGGCGGAAGCGCTGGAGGAACCCGCGATCCGCCGCCAGGGCCTGCGAGAGGACCTTGACGGCGGCGGCACGTCCCGTCTCCGTGTCGGTGGCGCGGTACACGGAGCCCATGCCGCCGCGCTTGATCTCGGCGTCCAGCCGGTATTTCCCCAGGGTCGCGCCGATCATCCTCCGCTCCTCCGCCCGCGCGGCGCCTGGGGCAGTGTGATGGTGAACGTGGCGCCTCGGCCTGGCGCCGAGTCCACCTCGATCCGCCCGCCGAGCTGCTCGACGAGCTTGCGGGTCACGGCGAGGCCGAGGCCCGTGCCGCCAACGCCCTTGGTGGTGTAGAACGCCTGGAAGATGGCCTCGCGCTCGCCCTCGGGCACCCCCGGCCCCTGGTCGGTGACGGCCAGCCGGACGGTGCCGGTCTCACCATCGAAGCGGGTGGCGAGGGTCACGGTCCCCTCGCCAGTGGCGTCGATGGCGTTGTTGAGCAGGTTGAGCAGGGCGCGATGGATGGCAGCGGGGTCGAGGACGGCACTGGGCATGTCGGGATCGAGGTCGAGCTCGATGGCGACTGCCTCCCTCTGGGCGCGAGGGCGGAGGGCCTCGGCCATCGCCGCGGCCAGGGCGTTGGGGCTGCACGGCTGGTAGGAGGGCTCGGGCCGCCGGGAGAAGCTGAGCATGTTGAGGACCAGCTCGGAGATGTGCTCGATGTTGAGGTCGAGGGCGGCCCAGGCCTCGGCCAGGCCCTCCTTGTCGTCGTCGGCGATGGCCGCGTCGAGCAGCACGCGGGCGGCCTCGATGCTCTGGAGGACATTCTTGATGTAGTGGGACAGGCCGGCCACGGCCTGCCCCGTCGCGGCGAGGCGCTCCGCCTCGACGTTCTGCTCGACCAGGCGCAGGTTCTCGATGGCCAGGCCGACCTCGTTGCCGACCGCGCTCAGCAGGTCGAGCTCGCGCGGCGTGAAGTGGCGGTCCGGCGAACGGGTGTCCAGGTATATGACGCCGATGAGCTGACGCGGGGTGCGGATGGGGACGCACATGGCGGAGCGGATGCCGTATAGCTGGACGCTCTCGCCGGTGCGGAAACGCTCGTCCTCGGTCGCGTTGCGGGTCAGCACGCCCCGTCCCTGGGCGACGACCTCGCGGCAGATGGTCTCGCTGATGGTCACAGTGTGGCCGGCATCGCGGGCGCAGCGAGCCGCCCTGGGGACAAGATGGCGGTCTGAGCCTTCGGCGAAGAGGATGCTGACGTGGTCGGCGGGCAGCAGCTCGAAAGTCACGTCGAGCACGCCGGCGAGCAGCTCGTCGAGCGTGGTCGGGTAGCTGACCAGGGTGGTGATGCGGTACAGGGCGGCGAGGATGTCGTAGAGGTGGCGGAGCTCCTCGGCGGCGATGTCGGGGGTAGCGCGCGCCAGCAGCTCCGTCTCCCCGGTGGCCCAGGCCACGGGGATGACAGGCCGCGACTCGTCCATCTCGAAGACGACGCGGACCTTCCTGCCGGGCGCGCCCTCGGGCAGCTCCGCGTCGCGGTAGACGAACAAGGTGTTGCCGACGCGGATCACATCGTCGGGCCGCAGGCGGACCGGGCCGCTGATGATCTCGCCGTTCACCTGCGTGCCGTTCGTGCTGCCCAGGTCGGTGAGCAGCGCCCGGCCGTCGTCTACGTCGATGCGGGCGTGAGTCGCCGAAACCTTGTCGTCGTCGAGCGCAATCGGATGCTGCGGCGCGCGACCTATCAGATTCGGGCCAGGCCGCAACGGGAACGCCTCCCCCTCGCGCAACCCCCGCTGCACCCGGAGGTGAATGGGCATAGCATCCCCGCTCCGGCTCACCGCGAACTTCGCCCCTGCCTGGCCATTATATGGCCCCGTTCCGGGGGAGTCAAACCTCCGCACGGCAGCACCGTCCGCCCGCCGTCCTGAGTGGGACACCTCGGCCTGCGACGCAGGAGGGCCGCCAGGGGCGAGCGCCGCTGCTTGATCGCCGGGCACGGCCCGGGTACACTGTCGTTGGCGGGATTGGTCGTCGGGGATTTCGGAGGCTGAGGAGAGCGTGTTGGCCAGACGAACGAGAATTCTGCTGGCGTTGGTGACCCTCGTGGGCCTGTGCGCGGCCCTCGCGGCGTTCCTTGTGACCCATCGGCGCCATGCCAACGAAACACCCACACCCGAGGACGCCCCCCCGCCACCCGTGTTCGACATCAAGCGGGGCGAGGAGGCCCACCGCACGGCCCTGAGGTTCCAGCAGTTGCTCTCCTTGCTGGACGAGGACTTCGAGAGGGGGCTGCCGGAGCTGCGCGCCTTCATGGATGAAAACGCCGGCACGGGCTGGGAGGGGGAGGGCCACCTCCAGCTCGCCATCCGCTACGGCCGCACCGGAGACGTGGCGAAGGCGATGGGCGAGCTCGATGCCCTCGCGGCGCTGCCTGACCAGGGGCGCCGCGCCACGAGGGGCCTGCTGTTGCGAGCCGAGCTGCTCGGCAGGAGCGATGAGGCGGCCGCAGGGAAGATCCTCGATCAGGTGCGGGGCACTGCCCTGGACCGCGATCTCAAGATGCGGGCTGCCTATCTGCTCGGCGCCGCGGCGTTGGAGAAGGGCAGGTTCGAGGAGGCCGTCGCGCAGTTCAAGGACGTCGTCGGCGTTACTGTGCCCGAGACCCCCAAGGCTCGCGCGGGAGTGGAGAAGGCTGTCCTCGGGCGCATGGCGGCACTGGCTGACGCCGGCGAGTGGGCCGCAGCGATCCGATGGGCGGACAAGATGATCGAGGACTTTCCAGACCTCGCGATCCTCGGCCACACCCTTCGCTACCGCCAGGCCACGGCCCACCGCCACCTCGGCGCATTCGCCAGGGCACGCATCGTCTGCGAGCGACTGCGGCGGGACGTGGGGGATGCCGTGCTCGGCGACGACATCGATCTGGACGCCGAGCTCGCCGCCATCGGCCTGGCGGAGCAGGAGGCAGGCATCCGCCGGACCCGCGCGGCCTTCATGGCGGCCAAGGAGGCAGGCCAGGAGACCCGCGAGCACGTCGAGGGCGAGATCGCGGCCGACGCCACGTGGGCGAAGAGCCCAATCGTGCTCGCCGGCCCAGTCGTCGTCAAGACCGGGGCGACCCTGACCATCGAGCCGGGCACCGCTGTCCAGTTCCTCACCGGCGCGAAGCTCACGGTTGAGGGGGGGCTGGTGGCCCGCGGCACGGCCGAGCAGCCCATCCGATTCACCAGCGCCGTGCCCAAAGCCCCAACCTTCTTCGACGGCGAAGGCGTCGAGCTCCTGGAGGCGAGCGCCGGCGGCCGGCGCGTGCTCGAGCACTGCGTCCTCGAGTACCAGCGGATCGGGCTGGCCTGCCGAGGGGCGCAGCCGGTCCTGCGGGACTGCACGTTCGCGCGCAACGGGGTGGTTGGCCTGCTCGTCGCCGACATCGCGGAACTCGCGGTCGAGGGCTGCGCGTTCGAGGCCAACGACGGGATGGGCATCGAGGTGAGAACAGGCCGCGCCAGCGTCGCGGTGCGTCGCTGCCGCATCCTGCGCAACGGCGGCGACGGACTCAGCGTCACCAGCACAGGCGGGGCGATCGAGGCCGCCATCGAGGGCAACCGCATCGAGAGCAACGGCGGGAACGGCATCGCCTGCGACCTCGACGTGGCCGCGGAGATCGCGGGGAACCTCATTGCCGGGAACCACGGCGACGGGATCTACCTCAACCGCTCCTCCGGGCGGACGATCGCGGGGAACCGCCTCGAGCGGAACCAGGGGGCTGGGATTCACTGCGAGCGCGACTCGTCGCCCGAGATCGTGGGCAACCTGATCCTCGGCAGCGGCGGCAGCGGCATCAGCCTCAGCGGCTCGCGAGGCGCCATCAGGGACAACACTATCCTGGGCTCCCGCTCCAACTCCATCTTCCTCGCCGAGCGGGCGTCCCCGGCCATCGAGGGAAACTGGCTCATCGGCACGGGCGGCGCCCACATGCAGATCGGCGAGGCCTCCGCCCCCACCATCCGCGGCAACGTGTTCGCAGGCTGGGACGTGGGCACCATCGGCACCCTCGGCAGGCTGAGGATCCAGGCCCAGGGCAACTTCTTTGGTCCCAAGGACACCGGCCGCAGGCTCCAGGGCGACCCCCTCGCCGCGCTTGACTCGCTCACACTGGCGCCCCTGGCCGAAGAGCAGATCGAGGACACGCTCTTCCACAAGAAGGACCACGCGCAGCTCGGCGAGATCGTCTGGAAGCCCTGCCTCACCGAACTCCCCAAGCGGCCGCCTGTCCCAGAGCTAACCGGCCTGCCCTGACGCGGCCCGTGGCCGCAACCCAAGAGGAAAACTCGGGCTGGGCACACTAGAAAACAGAGCCAACTCCGTTGGCTTTGTTTGCCTCTTCAACAACTCCGCAGCCACACCACTTGCCAGCGAAG
>CAZDNN010000196.1:0-10461 GCA_964506385.1 uncultured Planctomycetota bacterium | reverse complement strand
GGACGTTGAAGACCTCGCGGTGGGCCTTCTCGATCTCGTCGAGCAGGATGACGCAGTAGGGCCGCCGCCGCACTGCCTCGGTGAGCCGCCCGCCCTCCTCGTAGCCGACGTAGCCGGGCGGCGCGCCGATGAGGCGGGCGACGGAGTGCTTCTCCATGAACTCGCTCATGTCGAGGCGCACCATGGCGTCTTCGTCGTCGAACATGAATTCGGCGAGTGCCTTGCACAGCTCGGTCTTGCCGACGCCGGTGGGGCCGAGGAAGAGGAAGGAGCCGACGGGGCGGCGCGGGTCCTGAAGCCCCGAGCGGGCGCGGCGCACGGCGTTCGAGACGGCGGCGATGGCATCGTCCTGGCCGACGACGCGCCGGGCGAGGCGCTGCTCCATCTCGAGGAGCTTGTCGCGCTCGCCCTCCATGAGTCGGGCGACGGGGATGCCGGTCCACTTGGCGACGATCTCCGCCACATCCTCGGCATCGACCTCTTTCCTGAGCATGGCGCGGTCGGCCTGGAGCTCGCTGAGGGCCTCGCTCCGGGCGTCGAGCTGGCGCTGGAGGCCGGGGAGGATGCCGTAGCGCAGCTCGGCGGCGCGTTCGAGGTTGCCCTCGCGCTGGGCGACCTGGAGCTCGGCGTTGGCGGTCTCGATGGCGGCCTGGAGCTCCTGGACCTCGGCTAGGATGGCCCGCTCGCCGTCCCAGTGGGCGTGCAGGCCGTCGTACTCCTCCTGAAGCTCGGCGATCTGCTGCTCGACCCGCGCGAGGCGCTCGACGGAGGGCTTGTCGGTCTCCTTGCGGAGGGCCTCGCGCTCGATCTTGAGCTGGCGGATGCGGCGTTCGAGGGTGTCGATCTCGACGGGCTTGCTGTCCATCTCCATGCGGATCTTGGCGGCGGCCTCGTCGATGAGGTCGATTGCCTTGTCGGGCAGGAAGCGGCCGGCGATGTAGCGATGGGCGAGGGTGGCGGCCGTGACGAGGGCGCCGTCCTGGATGCGGACGCGGTGGTGGGTCTCGTAGCGTTCCTTGAGGCCGCGGAGGATCGCGATGGTGTCCTCGGCGGAGGGCTCGCCGACGTAGACGGGCTGGAAGCGCCGCTCGAGGGCGGCGTCCTTCTCGACGTGGGTGCGGTACTCGTCGAGTGTGGTTGCGCCGATGCATCGAAGGTCGCCGCGTGCGAGGGCGGGCTTGAGGAGGTTCGCGGCGTCCACGGCGCCCTCGGCGGCGCCGGCGCCGACGAGGGTGTGGAGTTCGTCGATGAAGAGGATGACGGTGCCGCCTGCCTCGGCGATGCCGCGGAGGACGGCCTTCATGCGGTCCTCGAACTCGCCGCGGTACTTGGTGCCTGCGATGAGCGCGCCGAGGTCGAGAGCGAGGACCCGCTTGTCCTTCAGGCCGTCGGGCACGTCGCCCTCGACGATGCGCTGGGCCAGGCCCTCGACGATGGCGGTCTTCCCGACGCCGGGCTCGCCGATGAGGACGGGGTTGTTCTTGGTGCGTCGGAGGAGGACCTGGATGATCCGCCGGATCTCGTCGTCGCGGCCGATGACGGGGTCGAGGCGCCCCTGTCCGGCGAGCTCGACGAGGTCGCGGCAGTAGCGCTCGAGGGCCTGGTACTTGGCCTCGGGCGCCTCGTCGGTGATGCGCTGTCCGCCGCGGATCTCCTGGAGCGCCTTGAGGATAGCGTCGGTGGTGACGCCGGCGCGAGCGAGGATGGCGCCTGCCGGGCTCTTGGGCTCGGCGGCGAGGGCGATGAGCAGGTGCTCGCCGCTGACGTACTCGTCGGTCAGGCGGCGCGCCTCGTCCCAGGCACGCTGGAAGGTGTTGTTGAGCTCGGGGCCGGCGTAGAGCTGCCCGCCCTGGACCTTGGGCATCTTGTCGAGCTCGGCCTCGATGCCTCGGAGGAGGGTGGCGCGGTCGGTGCCCAGCCGGCCGATCAGGGCGGGCACCACGCCGTCTTCCTGGCGCAGGAGAGCGGCGAGGAGGTGGACGCCCGTGACCTCCTGATGGCCGCAGTCGGCAGCGAGGTCCTGCGAGGCCTGGACGGCTTCGCGGGCCTTGATGGTGAACTTGTCGAATCGGAATGCCATCGTGAATCACCTCTGATGAGGTCGCCCGGACCGCGAACAGCCCTGGGGGCGATGGAATGCGTGATGCGTGATGCGTGAGCGGAGAGGCGGAAGGGAGAGGCCCGAAGGCGAAGGGCAAGGGACAGAGAGAAAGCAGCCGCCAGGGAGCAGGACACATACGGTGCTGTCCGCGCCTTCGCTCCGATCACGCATCGCGCATCACGGTCAGCGGTCGTCGTCCTCCGCGTCGATGACCTCGGCGTCGATGACGTCGTCCTGGTCCTGCGGGGCCGGCTCCTCGTCTGGGGCGGGCTCGGCGCCGGCGTCGGCGGCCTGCTCGCCTCGCTCGCGGGCGACCTGGTCGTAGATGGCCTGGGAGACCTTGTGGATGGCGTCGCGGCAGGCCTCCATGGCCCTGCGGAGTTCGGCGATGTCGTCGCCCTGGAGCGCCTTGTCGAGGGCGTCGCAGGCCTCCTCGACGGCCTGGCGGTCCTCGTCGCTGACGCGTTCTCCCTGCTCGCTGAGGAACTTCCGGGCGCCGTAGACGAGCTGCTCGGCGGCATTCCTCTCGGCGATGAGCTCGCGCTTGCGCGCGTCCTCCTCGGCGTGCTCGTCGGCCTCCTGGCGCATGCGCTCGATCTCGTCGCGGGAGAGCCCGCTCGAGCTCTTGATGATGATGCTCTGCTCCTTGCCAGTGCCGAGGTCCTTGGCGGAGACGTGGAGGATGCCGTTGGCGTCGATGTCGAAGGTGACCTCGATCTGGGGGACGCCGCGCGGGGCCGGGGGGATCCCTGCGAGCTGGAATCGGCCGAGGGTGCGGTTGTCGGCGGCCATGGGGCGCTCGCCCTGGAGGACATGGATGTCCACGGCCGGCTGGCTGTCGCTGGCGGTGGAGAAGACCTCTTTCTTCTGCGTGGGGATCGTGGTGTTGCGCTCGATGAGGACGGTCATCACGCCGCCGAGGGTCTCGATGCCGAGGGAGAGCGGGGTGACGTCGAGGAGCACGATGTCGTCCACCTCGCCGCCGAGGATGCCCCCCTGGATGGCGGCGCCGATGGCGACGACCTCGTCGGGGTTGACACCCTTATGGGGGGACTTGCCGAAGAACTCCTCGACGAAGGCCTGGACGAGGGGCATGCGGGTCTGGCCGCCGACGAGAACGATCTCGTCGATGTCGCTTGCCTGGAGCTTGGCGTCGCGGAGGGCCATCTCGCAGGGCCTGCGGCAGCGCTCGACGAGCTGCTCGACGAGCTGCTCGAGCCGGGCGCGGGTGATGGTGATGTGGAGGTGCTTGGGGCCGGAGGCGTCGGCAGTGATGAAGGGGAGGTTGATCTCGGTCTGCATCGAGGTGGAGAGCTCGCACTTGGCCTTCTCGGCGGCCTCCTTGAGGCGCTGCATGGCCTGCTGGCGGCTCGTGGGGTCGCTGAGCTCGCGGAGGTCCATGCCCTCCTGGGCCTTGAACTCGTCGCAGATCCAGTCGATGATGACCTGGTCGAAGTCGTCGCCGCCGAGGTGGGTGTCGCCGTTGGTGGAGAGGACCTCGAAGACGCCGTCGCCGACCTCGAGGATGGAGACGTCGAAGGTGCCGCCGCCGAGGTCAAAGACGACGATCTTCTCGTTCGTCTTCTTGCCGAGCCCGTAGGCGAGGGAGGCAGCGGTGGGCTCGTTGATGATGCGCTCGACCTTGAGGCCGGCGATCTGGCCGGCGTCCTTGGTGGCCTGTCGCTGGCTGTCGTTGAAGTAGGCGGGGACGGTGATGACGGCCCGCTCGACCTTCTCGCCCAGGTAATCCTCGGCGGCGTCGGCGAGCATCCGCAGGATCATGGCCGAGATCTCCTGCGGCGCATACTGCTTGCCGCCAGCGGCCACCTGGACCAGCTCGTCGGGGCCGCCGACGATCGCGTACGGTACGATCTTCTCTTCCTCGGCCACCTCGCTGTGGCGACGGCCCATGAACCGCTTGATCGAGTACACCGTGTTCTGCGGGTTCGTGATGGCCTGACGCTTGGCCTGGACGCCGACCCGGCGCTCCCCGCCCTCGGTGAAGGCGACGACGGAGGGCGTGATCCGCGCCCCGTCGGCATTGGTGATCACCTTCGGCTCACCGCCTTCCATCACAGCGACGACCGAGTTGGTGGTGCCCAGGTCGATCCCGATGATTTTGCCCGATGCCATGGTCTGCTCCTGTTGTCAGCCTTGCTGGCGGCGGCCGGCCGCCACGCGCATGATTTGACAGGCTGCGCCTAACGCATCTGAAGGAGTCGCAAACCCCGTGCCAAGCGGGGCGCGGCGCTGCGGATATGCCTAAGCAGAAGATTCTTGGGCATTTGTGCAAGCCGCACACAGGGACAGCGCTCTCTGAGCCTGTCAAATTGGCAGGCCCAGGGCGAGGGGAGGGACCCGCGGCGGGACAGGCGCGGCTCAGTCCATCGGGATGGTGTGGCCGAGCTTGCGCTTCTTGGCTTCGAGGTACGCGCGGTTGTGCTCGCCCGGCTGGATGGCGAGGGGGATCTGCTCGACGATCTCGAGGCCGAACCCCTCGAGGGCGTGGAGCTTCTTGGGGTTGTTGGTCAGCAGCCGGATGCGGCGCAGGCCGAGGTCGAGCAGGATCTGCGCGCCGATCCCGTAGTCCCGAAGGTCCGCCTTGAAGCCGAGCCGCTCGTTGGCCTCGACCGTGTCGCAGCCTGCCTCCTGGAGCAGGTAGGCCCGGAGCTTGTTGGTGAGGCCGATCCCCCGGCCCTCCTGGCGCATGTAGAGGAGCACGCCGCGGCCCTCCTCGGCGATCCGCTCGAGCGCCGCGTGGAGCTGCGGGCCGCAGTCGCACCGCAGGCTGCCCAGCGTATCCCCCGTGAAGCACTCGCTGTGGACCCGCACCAGGACGGGCTCGTCGATCGGCTGAGGCTCGTCGTGCTCGTTGAAGACCAGGCCCTTGGTCAGCGCGAGGTGCGGCTGCGGGTCCACCTTGCTCTCGTAGCACATCATCTCGAAGTCGCCCCACAGGGTGGGCAGATGGACGCGGCTGACGGCCCGCTCGATGAGGGTCTCGGTGCGGCGGCGGTGCTCGATGACGTCGGCGACGGTGCAGACCCTCAGGCCGTGCTGCTCGGCGAAGGCCTCGAGATCGGGCATGCGGGCCATCGTGCCGTCGTCGTTCATGATCTCGCAGATCACCGCCGCCGGCTCGAGCCCCGCGATGCGGCACAGGTCCACCGACCCCTCGGTCTGCCCGGCTCTCGCGAGCACGCCGCCGTCTCGGGCGCGGAGGGGGAAGACGTGGCCCGGGGTGATGAGGTCGGACGGGTGGGCGTCGGGCCTCGATGCCGTGCGGATCGTGCGGGCGCGGTCGTGGGCGGAGATGCCGGTGGTCACCCCCTCGCGGGCCTCGATGCTCACGGTGAACGCCGTGCCGTAGCGGCTCGGGCCGCGCTTGGGCTGGAGGGGGAGCTGGAGCCGCTCGATCTTCTCCGGCGCCATGGCCAGGCAGATCAGCCCGCTGCCCGCCTTGGCCATGAACGCAATCGCCTCGGGCGTCACCTTCTCGGCGGCCAGGACCAGATCGCCCTCATTCTCGCGGTTCTCGTCGTCCACGAGAATCACCATCTTCCCGGCCTTCAGATCCTCGACCGCCTCCGCGATCCTGCACGTATGTGTCATCATCGCCTCCAGCATCGAGCCGCAGGCGATTGTACCACAACCCCCCGCCGCGTTCAATCCGGCGGCGGACCCAGAGAGAACCAGGACAGGAGGGTCTCACGCAGAGGAGGAGGGAACGCTGAAGAGGAAGCCAGGAAACCACAGATGGACGCCGCCCTGTCCGCGGAAGCCTTGGCGCAGGCGAATGGACAGAGATGGCGATGCTCACCGTCTACGGCGCATCTGCTCCAACTCCTCTCGGAGCGGCTGCCAGTAGGCGCGGTCCTCGGCCCGGATGCGGCGTTCCTCTTCCAGGAGCTTCTGCTCGACGGCCGCCTCTCCTTGTCGCGCCGCCTCGGCAAGCCAGGGGCGGGAAGCGATGCGAGAGGCGATGTCCGGATGCGCGGCGGCCAGCTCGAGCAGGTAGCGGGGCGTCCGCAACTCCGTCAGCCACCACGCGATGTCCTCACTCCCCGCCGCGTCTCTCCGGGTGAGGTAGTCCACCTCAACCAGCCGCCTGAGGTGTCCCCAGTCCTTGTCCCGCTGGGTCTTTTTCGATTGGACCAGGTCGCGCAGCGCCAGCACAGGAACTTCACCGATTCCTGGAAGGTCCAGGACCTCGCGCCGCGTCCACAACTCAGGGAACGGGTCACACCCGCGCATTACGGCCATCACGTCGAGCCGGATGCCGCTGGCCTCAGGGTGCCGGCAACGGAAATGGCAGGCGTGGCCGCGACGCAACGCCTCGACCTCGAGGGCCGGGAAGAAGACCTGCTCCGCATCCAGTACGCGCAAGGCCAGCCGCAGGGCATCGAGGTTCTCCTCCGAGAGGAGCACCACAATGTCCGCGTCCCGGCTGAACTCAGTCCCGCCGTAGAGGATGCAGGCCTGACCGCCGGAGAGGAGGAACCGCACGCTGGAGTTCCTCAAAGTCGAAAGGACTCTGTGAATCGGGTGCGGGGTCAAGGGATCCCCCCATCGAGAGATAGAAGTCCCAGAGCATGGCAGACTCCGCCCATCGCTCCTGCGGCGTCATGGCCGCCCACTCATCCGGCTCGTCGATGAACCTGTCGGCGTCGTCAGCCATCGCAGCGTATCCGCCCGCATTCCGCTTCACTCGAAGGGGGCGCGGACCTCGATGTGCCGGCCGGCCGCTTGCGCAAGGCGATTGTCGTTGGTCCAGAACTCGTCGCAGCCCCCGACGATGGCGGCGGCCAGATGGAGGGCATCGGGAGTGCGGATGCCATGGGTGGCCCGCAATCTCGTCGCCGTCTCGAACACATCGGCCGCGATCGGAACTCGTACGATGGTGGGGAGGGAGAAGAACCGATCGTACTGCGCCAGGAGAGGCTCGTCGCCGTCGCGCATCGGGCCCACGCGACATTCCAGGCGGGTCAGCTCCGATACGGATATGGACTCGGCCACCCGCGCGATCACTTGCGCGACCGCCTCGTGGAGCTCCGACGGCCCCTCGATGAGGTAGATGACGATGCAGCTATCCAGGTACACCGACGCCATGCGTTAGCCCCACGCCGAGCGCTCTGCGGCGAGCGAACGGTCGATGTCCTCTTTGCTCCGCACGTGCCGGTCGCCTCTCCCTAGGTCGCGCAGGAAGGCCTCGAGCGTGCCGTTCCCTGCCTGGGGCTCCCCGTCCGGTATCAGGACGATCACCTCAGCCGGCCCCTCGGGGACGTCGGGGGGCAGGCTGACGTTGAGGATCCCGCCGACGCCCACTTGCCCGGCCACCTTGATCGCGCGCATCACTCGGCCTCCTTCGGCGCCATTCTACCGGATCCGCGCGGGGGAGTCACGCGCATTATGGCGGCCTACTGCTTCGGCCGCTCGCGTGCGAAGCGAATGGAGCGGAGGGCGAAGCCGACGCCGGGGCGGTTGACGGGGTCGAAGCGGAGGCCGGTGACCAGGCCCGTCCAGTAGGGGCGCTCGGCGAGGCGGACCCAGTGGGTGTGGGACTTGCCGTCGCCGGGGACGTCGAGGCGGACGCTGTTGTTCTCGCTCATGGCGGCGGTGGTGGTGCGCCAGAAGAGCTGGGGACGGTCGGTCTGGTCCGTGCGCATCTCGACGACGAGCCAGGGATAGCGCTCAGCCGGGATGCGGACGGCGGGGCCGCTGATGATGGGGTCGCGGCCCGTGCTCACCCCGGCCAGGGCCGAGGCATCGGCCTGGGCTTTGGTCTGGGCGCTCAGGCGCCAGTCGGCGCGGTCGGAGGGCTTCGAGAAGTCCCAGGCCGTCTTCGGCGAGGCGTCGGCCTCGGGGCGATGGACGTCGTAGGGGCCGAGCCCAATGTCGCGGGGGGTGACGGGCAGCGGCTTCGGCGAGTCGGGCGCGAAGACCTTGCGGATGGCGTCGAGATACTGGAAGCCGTACTCGCGGTGGGGGCCGATGTAGGAGCCTTCGCCCCACTCGTTCCAGGCCTCGATGATGCACATCTTGAGCGGCGGGGCCATCTCGCCGTCGCGTTTATCCAGGAACGCCTTGGCGTCGCGGCAGTGGCGCTCGAAGAGCTTGGGCGTGCGGCTGTGGACGACGCGGGCGCCGGGGCCGTGCCAGGGCCGCGAGTCCCAGCCGCCGCTGAGCGCGGGGATGGGCTTGAGGAGCTTCGCATCGGCCACCTGGTTCCACAGCTCGGCGTAGGCCGCGATGTTGACGGCGTAGGGATGCCAGCGCTTGCCCTTCGAGCCGAGCGACGGGTAGTTGTAGCCCGAGGCAGCGTCGTAGCCCTGAGCCTTGAGCCGCTCGAGGCGCTTGCGGTCCGCCGTCGTGCAGGCCACGAGGTAGAGGCCCTTGAGCCCCGCCTTGCGGCAGCGCTCGCGCATCTTCTCGAAGGCGGCCGCGATGGCTTCCGTGCCCAGGTCGCTCGTGAGGCGATAGGTGCTGAAGATGATGACGACGGGCTTGCCCTCGACCTTGAGATACTCGGGCAGCTTGAAGTAGTGCTCGAGCCAGTAGTCGGTGACGGCCAACAGGTCGGCCTCGCTGTGGGTCTTCGGCGGATTGTGGTTGGCCCACAGCAGGCAGAACTTGAGGTGGCGGCGGTAGCGGCTCTTGAGGTAGGCGTCGTGGAGCCAGTGCTCGAGGTGGCGGGCGCCCTGGCACCAGTACCAATCGACGGCGAAGAAGCTCACCCCGTGCTCGACGGCCCACTTGATCTGCCAGTCGGCCACCTCGGGCAGGCTCTCGTCGTACCAGCCGAGCAGGGGCTTGCGCTCGGGGAAGTCGGCGATGGGCCGCCACTTCGCCCACGTCGGGAACCCCGGGAAGTAGTAGACGCCCACCTGGTAGTCGGTCCTCGCCGGCTTCGGCTCGGGCACATAGTCGGCCTTCGGCAGGCCCAGGCCCGGCTCGATGCGGAGCCGTTCCGAGACGCGGAGGTCGCGCATCCCTTCGGCCGAGACGGTCAGCTCCGCCGAGCGGCTCACGGCCTTTGCGGCCTCGGCGGGCCACTCGACGATCCGCGTCTCGCCGTACCACACGTCGCCGAGGTCCTTCGTTAGTGCCGCCTGCGTGGTCAGCCCCTTGGGCAGCTCGACGGCGACGCGCACCTTCCGCGCCGGCGCGCTGCCGCGATTGGCGATGGTCGCGGCGACCGAGAGCTTCTGCCCCGCTCGCGGGAGGCCGTCGGCGAGGCCGAAGTGCCTGACGACCAGCTCCGGCTCCCCCTGGGGCCGCTGCGTGACCCGCAGGTAGTCGATGGCCACGCGGGCCTTCGGCGCGTCGCTCGGCTCGAAGGTCAGCAGGCGGATGGTCCCGCGCCAGTGGCGGTTGCCGCTCAGATCGACCAGGTAGTTGTGCATCTCGCCGTCGGCGATGACGGGGAAGCTGTGGGCGTGGGTGCCCGCCTCGGCGTCGCTCGCGAAGGCCACCGTCGCGCTCTGCCCTGCCGAGGCGCTCATCCGCACGGTCGCGAAAAACCGTCCCTCCGCCTCGAACCCCACGGGCGGCGACAGCAGCCGCCGAGCCGCTGCGCCCGAGCGGAAGCTCAGCACCCCGCCACGCACATCAGGCTTCTCCTCATCATCCTCGAAGGCCCAGCCCTCGGCGCCCTTCTCGAACTCCCATACCGGCTCGACCGCCGCACCCGGCGGATGCTCCATCACCCGCACGTAATCGACCTCGTAGAAGCCCTCATCGCGCGGCAGGTCGAGCCGCAGCTTGATGATCTTCTTCTCCGCCGCCCAGCCAGGGAACACCCGATACACGTGCCACCGCCCGTCGCCGTTCACCCGAAACGGCGTCTGCTTCCCCGGCGAGAAGCCGCCGTACTGCGTCTGGAGCGTGTTCGTCCAGAAGAACTCCGCCGTGCCCGAATGGTCCGCCCGCATCCGAGTCTCGATCCACTGCCCCTGGCGTGCGGGGATCTCGAACGTCGGCCCGACGAACATCGGATCCCAGTTCACCACCCGCGCCGACAGGCAGCCCTTCGCCACCTTCGCGTCCTTCAGATGCCCGCTCGCCAGGCTCCAGCCCTCGGCATCGCCGCCGGTGTTGAACTCCCAGGCGATCAGGGCCTCCGGCTCGCCGGCGCCGACGGACAGGCAAGCCACGCACAGCAGCAGGACGGCTGCGGTCTTCATCAGCGTGCTCCATGCACAGTGGTTCCGGCTTCGCAGGTCGCCACGGCGGTCAACAGCATAGCAGGAGACGCGGAGTCCCGGTAGTGCGGTGTGGACGTGCTGATCCCTGATCTTCATTCGGTGTAGCACTTCAGCCAAGTGGTACCCTGGTAGGCTGGCAGAGGAAGAGGGTACGCA
>CAZDNN010000195.1:0-10462 GCA_964506385.1 uncultured Planctomycetota bacterium | reverse complement strand
TGCCATATGGCGAGGCACTGGGCCGTGTGGTGGCGTGAGGGCGGCGGGCCGGTGAAGTATCCGGAGGAGTATCGGGGGGCCGCGCTCGAAGAGGAATCAGGGCTACATCACCCTGAGCTCGACGGGCTCGGCCTCGTCGCGGAGCTCGGGCTCGTAGTACTGGTAGACGACGGAGGCCGGGGTCTTGACCTTGACGGGGAACTTGGCACGGAGCTGGTAGTCGAAGACGACCGGCTGGCCGCTGGGGATGGTCTCGAAGTAGAGGATGACCTGGCGGCCCGTGAGGGCGTAGCGCTGGATGACGCCCTGCGCCTTGAGCTTGTCGAAGGCCGCGGTCTGCACCTCGAAGCCGGGCGGGATGCCGAGGTCCACGATGGTCATCCGCGCGACGCCGGGGCGGTTGTAGCGGACGGTGACCTTCGCGGTCAGGATGTCGTTGGCCTTGAGGGTCGTCGTGTCATAGGCGACGTCGATGGACATCTCCTGCTGGCTCGGCCGTGGCTCGCCCGCCCAGGGGATGTAGTGGGTCGCGACGATCTGGTAGGCGAGGTCGCCCTTGCCCGAGGTCTCGAGGGCAACGGTGTTCGTGCCCTTCTTGACCATCTCGCGGAGGCTGATGAGGCGGTAGACGTCGCTGGTCTCGGGCGTGATGGTCAGTTCCTTGGCGAGCTGGCCGTTCGCGGCGACGGTCACATTGACCGTGCTCTCGACGCCGCCGGTGTCGCCGGTGCCGGCGAGGAGCGCCCGCATCCCGTGCACGGTGGCCTGGGTGGAGTGCCAGGTGCCGTAGGAGTCCTTGTTGGCGACGAGCCAGGCGAGGGCCTTGTGGGCGGTGTCGGTCTGGTAGCGTGCCTTGGTCATGGCGTAGGCAGCGAGTGCGGTGGTCTCGATGGCGAGGACGTCGCCCCGCGAGTGGGTCACGCCCTGGGCGTCGGAGGTCCACCACACGAGCTTGTCCTTCTCCTGCTTCGTCTCCAGCAGGCGGTCGATGACGGCCTTGGCCTCGGGGCGCTTCGCGGCGGCGAGGGCGTTGGCGCAGACGGCGAGGGTGTAGGCGTCCTTCGCCTCGGAGGCGTGAGCGACGATGTAGTCGAGGGCCTTGTTGACGCGGCTGTCGTCGCTGCCGGCCTCGACGACGGCCCAGGCGATGTAGGCGGTGGTGCGGAGCACCTGTCCCTGATAGGCGTTGATGGCGCCTTCGGCGATGCCGCCTTCGGCCGGCTTCCACGAGCCGTCGCCCCGCTGCTGGCCGAGCAGCCACGCGCGGGTGCGCGCGATCACGGCGGGGTCCACGTCGTAGACCTTCGCCATATCGGAGAACTCCATGAGGCCGTAGGCGGTCAGGACGTTGTGGGCGGGCGCGTTGCCGAACCAGGAGAAGCCGCCGCCGGAGACCTCGTAGCTGACGAGCCGCTGGTAGCCGAGGTTGATGTAGTTGAGTGCCTTGAGCTCGAGCTCGGGCTGGATCTGCTTGGTGCGTCGCATGTAGTCGAGGACGAGGATGTTGGGGTAGGTGGCCGACGAGGTCTGCTCGAAGCAGCCGCTGGGCATCCTGAAGATGCTGTCGAGGCCCTCGACGACCTGCGAGAAGGAGCCGGGGTAGATTTTCACGAAGAGGTCGCTCGCGCCGTCGATGGCCTCGGCGGGGATGACGACCTCGCGGGTCAGGTTCTCGCTGAGCCGGCCGTTGATGGTCTCGACGACGGGCTTGCCGTCGGGCTCGACGCGGACCGCGCGCTCGACGGCGTCGGCCATCTCGCTGCCGTGGGCCTTGACCAGCAGCTTGTGGCGGCCGGGAGTCTTCGCCTCGAGGGTGAAGCGGACGCTGGTGACCTGGCGCGGGCCGATGCGCAGGGTCTTGCTCGCCTCGTCCTCGAGCTCGAACCAGTCGGCGGGCTCGACGTCGAGGCGCACGGTCTGTGGCTCGTCGAGGTAGTTGTAGACGGCGACGGGCACGCTCACCACGTCGTGCTGGGTCAGGGCCACGGGGAAGTCGATATCGACAAAGAAGTCCTGGAACACGCGGATGCCGGCCTGTGCGGCGCCGAGCTCGCCGCGTGTGGAGACGGCGCTCATCGCGAGACGCCAGGTCGTGATGCTGTCGGCGAGCGGGATCTCGAGCCGCGCGCGGCCCTGCTCGTCGGTGATCAGCTCGGGCCGCCACAGCAGCGTCTCGGGGAAGTAGCGGCGGACGCGGGCCGGCGCCTTGAGCGCCCCGCCGCCTTCGTCCGTGGGCATGGCCTGGCGCGTCGCCAGTTCCCCGAGTGCATCCTCCGCTTCCCAGAATATCTCTGCGCCGGCAGCATCCATCATTGGGCGGGCCATGGGTGCTATCGCCTCCATCTTCGCCGCGGCCATGCCGCCCATGAAGAGAAGGGGCGTGAAGAGCAGGCAGGGGAGGACGGCGAGCGCCGTGCGGCTCAGGGCGAGCCAGAACCAGCGGCCCACCGAGACCCGCCGCGTCGCGCAGTTGCCCGCCACCGACAGCGCGCCGGGGATGCACGCCGCCACGATGCCGAGGGTCAGCACCAGCCCGAAGGCCGCATCGTCGTCCAGGAAGCCGCCCCAGTTCTCCGACGCGGCGATCAGCGCGGGAAAGGCGACGGCGCCGGCCAGATAGGCGATCGGCACGCCCACGATCAGCTTCCGCAGCAGCGGCACCCCCTGGCTCGCCGGCGAGCGGCGGAAGCGCCAGGCACAAAAGGTCAGCAGCCCCAGCATCAGGACCGCCACGCCGATGGCGGCCGCTGCGGCGATCTCTTCGTCCCACCCGTGCAGGTGAAGCGCGTCGCACGTCAGGGCGACGATGATGGCCGCGACGAGCGGCAGGAGGCAGGCGAGGATCCACCAGGCGATCGCGCCGAGGCCGGCACGCCGCAGCCGCCGCACGTCCTGCTCCGATGCACCCTCGACCGGTGCCCGATGGAAGAGCTTCCAGACGGCGTAGACGACCAGCGGGACGGCCGCGAGGAGGTAAATGACGAAGGGCACGAGCGCCAGGCCGTCCCAGACGCTGGCCTCGGCGTATTCCTTGGCCTCGCGCACCTGCTCCTGCTTCTCGGCGAAGGTGGCGCTCGCCTCCCTTGCGGGCGGGCTGGGCGCCTCGGCGGCCGAGAAGAGCACGACCGTCGCCTCCTCGAATTCTTGTATTGGCGGTTGCTCGGGGGCGACAACTTGCGCGGGGGTAATCGGGGCGTGGGCGTGGATCTCATAGCGGGGCTTGAGGATCTCCTCCTGGAGCGCGAAGTAGACCCGCTCGAGGCCGGGGCGCATCTCGGACAGTGCGAACACCGCCTCGTCCACCCCCGCGAGACTCAGCGCCGCCTGGGCCGGATCGCCCTTGCCACGCGTGACCACGAGGTCGAGGACGGCCTTCTCGGCGGGGCGATAGGTCTCCTTGTCGAGGGTCGCGGCGATGGCGAGGTCGTCCGCGCGGTTGACCTGCACGACGCGGGCGTCGCCCAGGATGTTGCCGTCGCGGAGGATGCGATAGGCGTGGAGCTCGATGGTGCCGAAGAGGTCAGGCGGCAGGTCGAGCGCCAGGGTGCCGCGGCCGTCCTGGATGTCGATCGCCTTGGTGAGGATGGCGCGACGGTCCTTGACCACATCGAGGAATGCCCGCTCGGTCCGCGCGGTGGACAGCAGGGTGAGGTGGGCCGTCTCGCCCGCGCGATAGACGGCCCTGTCGGTCCGCAGGAGCAGGCCCTCGCCCCTGCCGATGCGGAGCTCGCGGACGACGGTGACCTTGAGGCCCTGCTCGTCCTCGGCGGTGACGGTGAGCTGGAGTTGGGGCCGGTCGGGGGTGATCTTCACCTTTGCTATGCCCAGGTCGGAGGTCTCGACGGCCTTCGCGGTCTTGCCCATGGTCAGCTTCGTCTTGGCGGGGCGGCCGTCGGGGTAGGCGGTGACGACGTAGAGGATGTTCTCGACGCCCTGGACCAGCTCGCCGCTCTCGGGGAACAGCTCGATGCGGATCGGCTCGGCGGTCACAGTGCGGTCGAGGGTCTTAGTCTGCTTGTGGCCGGCGGGGTCGGTGACGGTGGCCTCGAGGCTCACGAAGGCGTCGCCCTTCGTCCGCTCCTGGCCGACAAAGGAGTCCTTGAGCGGGAGGACGAAGTGGAAGCGGCCCCGCTCGTCGGTGGTGCCCTCGGCTCGGGCGAACTCGCTGAACTTGGTAAGGAACTCGCTGGCCGTCACCAGCACCTTGCCGCCCGCGACCGGCTCGCCGAAGGTGTATGTCGCCGTGAGATCGCACAGGAGCTTCTCGCCAGGGGCGTAGTAGCCCTTGTCGGTGGCCAGGTCGATTCTGAACTTGGGGAGTGTGTAGCGCTCGACCTTCACGGTGCGCTCGCTCGTGGTGTCGCCGACGATGGCCGCGATGGTGTAAGGGCCGACGTTCACCTGGTCGGCGAGCACGAAGTCGGCGGAGGCGATCCCGAACGCCGAGGTCTGTGCCTTCTTCTTGAACACCTTGTTGCCCTTGGCGTCCTGGACCTCGATGACGGCGTCGCGGCCTGCCACGGGACGTCCGTCCGTTGTCGAGAGACTCAGGGTGCGGATGTGGATCGTCTGCCCCGGCTGGTAGAGCGGCTTGTCGGTGGAGACCATCACGCGGGAGGACCGCTTGACGGCCACGCTGCGGTCGATGGTGCTCTCGCCGTCGGCCGAGCTGGCCTCGATCTTCAGCGTGTAGCCGCCCTCGGGCGCGTCGCCGGGCACCTCGGGCTCGATCTCGACGAGGCCGTTGGCGTCGGTCGCCGCGGAACCCTTCCACACCGTCTCGCCCGTGTTGTCCACGAGCCTGGCGGACACGCTGGCGTTCGGCACGGGCTGGGCGGTGACGCCGTTGCGGACGAAGACACGGAAGGCCGTGCGGACGCCAGGCGTCAGCTCGCTCTGGCCGTAGACGAAGGCTTCCTGCGGCCTTGCCTGCATCCGCTGCGCGCGGCTCCACGCGAAGAGCAGGCCGGCGCCGGCCAGGATGGCGACGCTGGCGGCCAGCCTCCAGAAGGTCCTGCCTCCCAGCCACTTGAGGTCGGGCTCGACGGGCTTCATGGTCGGGGCCTCCTTGCGTCTCGTGGCGGCGACGGTGGCCTCGGCGAGGCCGGGGGGCGGTGTGGGCACGGTCCAGCGTTCGAGCAGCGCGCGCTCGCGGCGCGCCGCGTCGAGCGCGGCCTGGCAGTCGGCGCACCCGGCGACGTGGGCCTCCAGCTCCCGCCGCTCGGCGTCGTCGAGCAGGTCGAAGAGCAGGTCGTAGAGCTTGTCGCGGACGGAATCGCAGTTCATCATGAGTCACCACCGAAGGGGGTGTGGACACTCGATGCTCGATGCTCGATACTCGATACCCGCAAGAATGGACGGCTGCTTGTCTGTCGAGCATCCAGTATCGAGCATCGAGCATCCTGCCCTCACGTCACGCCGTAGGCCTCCGCGATGCTGCGGAGTTCTCGTCGGAGTTTCTGAATCGCCGCCCTCATCTGGGTCTTCACGGTGCCGATGGGGCGGCCGAGGGCCTGGGCGATCTGGTCGTAGGTCATCTCGTCGTAGGCCTTGAGCACGAAGACCTCCCGCTGGGGTAGCGGGAGCGCGGCGACGGCGGCGGCGATGTGCTCGCCCACCTCGCGGCCCTGGACCGCCCCGTTCGGCCCGATGGCCTCGTCGGCCTGCTCGGGCGGGTCGGGCATCGCGACGGGCTCGGGGCGGGCCTTCTTGCGAAGGTGGGAGCGGCAGAGGTTGGCGGCGATGGCGTAGAGCCAGGTCTTGAAGCGGCTGCGGCCCTCGAAGGTCCCCGCCTTCTCCACCACCCGGACGAAGGTCTCCTGGAACAGGTCGGCGGCGACGCCCGGCTCGCCGGTCAGCCGGCAGATGAAGCCATGGAGCGGGCGCTCGTATCGATGGACCAGCTCGGCGAACATCGCGTCGTCTCCGCGCAGGAAGCCTGCGAGCAGCGCTTCGTCGGTCGCTTCTCGCGCCATAGCGGTCCTTCCGCTTGCGTAGACGCGCCGCCGGCCGGAATGGATTTGACCCACATAGGATCGGCGATCCGGCGGCCCATGGCAAGCGCGATTCCGCCGCACAGGCCGCGTTGACATGCGTTGGGGATTGGGGTACGGTGCTCGGCGGCTGCCGCCGCGGGCGAGCCCGTTGCGGGGAGCCCGCCGAAACGCGCTGCGAGGTAGCACGAGAGGAAGGCCATGAGCACGCGGCGACAAGGGCGCTCCATCGTGCTCGCCACCGTCTCGATCACGATTGCTGGGGTACTGGCCATGGCGACGACCGACGCCGCCGCCCGCGAGCCGGTGCGGCTGATCTTCGATACGGACATGGGCAACGACATCGACGACGCGCTGGCGCTGGGGTGCATCCACGCGCTCGCCAGCCGAGGGGAGTGCGAGCTGCTCGCCGTCACCCTCACCAAGAGCGGGCCGAGCTCGGCTCCCTTCTGCGACATCGTCAACACCTTCTACGGACGGCCCGACATCCCCATCGGATCCTGCCGCGGCGGGCCGACGCCCAACGAGGGGAACTACACGAAGGCCGTGGCGACGGCGAAGGACGGCGGCAAGCTCCGCTACCCCCGCACCGTGAAGGACAGCCAGTCGGTGCCCGAGGCGACCGAGGTGCTCCGCAAGACCCTCGCCGCGCAGCCCGACCGCTCCGTCGTCATCGTCCAGGTCGGCTTCTCCACCAACCTCGCGGCGCTGCTGGACTCGAAGCCCGATGCGCATTCGCCACTGGCCGGCCCGGAGCTGGTGCGGAAGAAGGTGCGGCTGCTCTCGGCGATGGCGGGCTCGGTGCACTTCGCCGAGTACAATGTCAAGATGGACGTGCCTGCGGCCAGGACGGTCTTCAACACGTGGCCGACGCCGATCGTCTTCAGCCCCTTCGAGGTGGGGAAGGTCATCAAGTTCCCCGCCGCCAGCATCGAGGCCGACTTCGCGTACGTCGCGCACCATCCGCTGCGCGAGGCGTATCACGCCTACAAGAAGATGCCGTACGACCGCGAGACGTGGGACCTCACGAGCGTGCTCCAGGCCGTGCGCCCCGGCCGCGGCTACTTCACCCTCTCGCCGCCCGGCCGCGTCGCCGTCGCGGACGACGGGAAGCTCAGCTTCCGCGAGGAGGCCGGCGGCCCCCACACCATCCTCTCCGTCACCCCCGAGCAGATCGTCCGAGTGCGTGAGGCCCTCGTCTTCCTCGCGAGTCAGCCGCCCGGCTGATCGCCCGCGCCTCTCGACGGCTTCCCTCTCCCGGGGGGGAGGGAGTCGTGGTCTCTCTCGTCCGATGGCGTTTGATCGGGTGCAGGGTTGCCGGTACGCTGGGCGATGCGATGGCTCAACCGACCCCACCCAGCGATGGGATGGCCGCGGCGCGGCGGGTGCTGCGCGAGCGCTTCGGCCATGCCGACTTCCTGCCCGGGCAGGAGCGGGCGCTGCGCGCGGCGCTCGCGGGCAGGAACATGCTCGTGGTGATGCCCACGGGGAGCGGGAAGAGCCTGCTCTATCAGCTCCCCGCCCTGCTCGACGAGCGGCTGACGCTGGTGATCTCGCCGCTGATCGCGCTGATGAAAGACCAGGTGGACGAGCTGCGGCGTAAGGGCATCGCCGCGTCGTTCGTCAACTCGAGCCTCGGCCTCGACAAGCAGCGGGAGCGGCTCCGGGCCTGCGCGCGGGGCGACGTGCGGCTGCTCTACGTCGCGCCCGAGCGGTTCCGCAGCAAGGCATTTTGCGACACCCTGAGCCGCGTCGAAGTGGGCCGGATGGCGGTGGACGAGGCGCACTGCATCTCGGAGTGGGGCCACGACTTCCGCCCCGACTACCGCCGCCTGCGCGAGCTGCGCGAGCATATCGGCAACCCCCGCGTCTCCGCCCTCACCGCCACCGCCACGCCGCGGGTGCAGCGGGATATCATCGCGGCGCTCGGCCTGGCGCCCGACGACGTCGAGATCATCGTCCAGGGCTTCGACCGCCCGAACCTCGCGCTGAGCGTGGTCCGCGCGGGCGGCGAGGCGGCGAAGGACGAGTTCCTGCGCCGATTCGTCCAGGACGAGGCGGGCGCGGGGATCGTCTACGTGGGGACGCGGCGGTCGGCGGACGAGGTGGCCGAGCGGCTCCGCGAGGTCGAGCCGACGGCCATCTCATACCACGCGGGCCTGGAGCCCGACGCGAGGGCCCACGCGCAGGAGGCCTTCCTCTCGGGCCGCTCGCGGATCATCGTGGCCACCATCGCCTTCGGCATGGGCATCGACAAGCGGGACGTGCGGTTCGTCGTGCACTACCACTACCCTGCGTCGGTCGAGGGCTACTACCAGGAGATCGGCCGCAGCGGGCGCGACGGGCTGCCGGCGCGGTGCGTGCTTCTCTACTCGGCGGCGGACCGCGGGCTCCGCGAGTTCTTCATCGACCTGGCCTACCCCTCCGCCGAGATCGTCGAGGAGGTCTACGAGACGCTGTGGGCCATCAGCGAGAACCCCGTGATGATGACGTACGGGGACATCGCGGGCCTCTGTGAGTCGAGCGTCAAGGACGGGCAGGTGGGCTCGGCGGTCCGCCTGCTGGACGCTGCGGGGCTGACGCGGGGGCTCGCTGGCGACCCGCTGGCGGTGGTGACCCTCGGCCGGCCCGGCGTCGAGATCCTCGACGCGGTCCGCGGCCCGGTGCGCCGGCGGGTGCTCGAGGGCCTGGCGGTGGCGGCGGACCTGGAGACGCCGGGGCGCTACGAGGTGAGCCTCGCCCACGTGGCCTGGGCCGCAGGGGTGACCGAGGAGCAGGTGCGCCGCGCCCTGGCCGCGCTCGACCGCGAGGGGCATCTTGCCTACGAGCCGCCCTTTCGCGGCCGCGGCGTCGAGAAGCTCGTGGACGACCCGCCGCCCTTCGACGAGGTGCCCATCGACTGGGAGCGGCACGCCTTCCTCCGCGCCCTCGAAGAGGAAAAGCTCGAGGCGATGGAGGACTACATCCGCACCGCCCAGTGCCGCCGCGCCCACATCGTCCGCTACTTCGGCGAGCCCACCGATCTGCGCTGCGGGGTGTGCGACCGCTGCGGCCAGCAGGCTCCGACGGACGACGAGGGCGTGCTGGCCGACGAGCCGCTGGTGGCCCGTGCCGTGCTCGTGTGCATCGGCCACCTGCGCTTCCCGCTCGGCGCGCAGAAGATCGCGCAGGTCGTCACCGGCTCGCGGGCGCAGGGCCTCCGCAAGTGGGGGCTCCACCGCAACCCCGCCTACGGCTTCCTCACCGGCAGCAAGCAGCGCGTCCGCACCGTCATCGACCAGCTCCTCAAGGAGGGCTACATCGAGGACAAGCCAGGGCAGTACGGCCCCGTCCTCGTCCTGACCCGCCGCGGCGAGGAGGTGGCCGACGCGACGGAGCTGGGCGCGCTCGAAGCCGAGCCGCGCGCGCCCCGCACGCCGAAGCCAGAGCGGGTGCCCCAGCCACATGCCGTTGTGACTGCGCGCACGGCGGATGACGGGGCGATTCGTCGTGCGGCGCTCGAGTGCGTCGCCTCTCTCGATAGGCCGGTCGGCGTGTACAAGGTCGCCGAGGTCATCACCGGGTCACACGCGGCATGGATCGAGCGCGCCCGTGCAGATCGCGTGCCGTCCTACGGCACCATCTCGGCGCGGCGCGACCACGTACGCCAGATCATCCACTCGATGGTTGAGGAAGGGCTGCTGAGGGCCGTGAGGACGCGGTGGGGCAAGCTGCTGGAGCTGACCGAGGCAGGGCAAGGACGACTGCCAATCCGCGAGGCCGCACCGGGCCCGAAGGACGAGGCCCCTGACCAGCGTGAGGAGCCCGTGACCGAGCCTGCTCAACCCGCGTTGGTTCCCGAGCCTGTTGAGCAGCTGCCGACGTCGGGCGGATCGCGGCCAGAGCGCGGCCTTGGCAAGGCGCTCGACGCCATGGTGCGTAACCTGCTCTCCTGCGATCGCGAGAAGGCGAAGCGCCTGGTCGAGCAGCTCGGCCTCTTCCACCCGCGGGAGATCGCCAGCCGCCTCGAAGCGCTGTATAACGAGGCGGAAGGGACCCGCGAGCGCTCCCGCGCCGTATGGGCCGCAGGCGAGCTGTGCGGGGAGCACGGCCTGGGCTTCCTGACCGCCTGCTCCGGCTCCGAGACCGGTAACGTCCGGCGCCTCGCCGCCTCAGCGCTCGGCAAGGCCGCGGCTGACATGGCGGCGCGTGGGCGGCTGGCCGCCGAGCGGCTCGCCCGCGCGCGCGAGGCGCTGACAGTCCTGCTCAGCGACGCAGCGCCGCAGGTCCGCCAATACGCGGCCAAGGCGCTCGAGCAGTTCCCTGACGAGGGGGCCGATTGACAGGCGGGGCCTTCCTGCCGCGTGACACGAGTCTGGCCCCGGATGTTGGGGTCCCTTCCTCACTCGTCCTCGTCGTCGTCGTCGTCCTCGTCCTCGGCCAGGAGGCCCCCATCGACGAGAGGGGCGAGCTACGCGGGCGAAGTGACC
>CAZDNN010000194.1:0-10465 GCA_964506385.1 uncultured Planctomycetota bacterium | reverse complement strand
CGAGAGGTGAGGGCGAGGCAGAAAGAAGGTCTCCGGCACCGCCTTTGCCTGGCGAACTGGCCATATGAGGAAGCCAAGGCCCCTGCCAGGGCAGCAGAGAGAACGGGGGCGATCCCATTTCGTCTGGAACACCGCCGGGGGGGCTGCTATAATGGCTTTGTGCGACGGTGGAGGCCCTCCGCCGGACGAGGGCCGTCAGCTTCCGGGACGTGCTGGTCCGTCATGGCGAAACAGCGGTGTCCGCGGTGCGGCAGGCCCCTCGTGGCGACTGGGAACGGGCCGCCCACCTGCCCAACGTGCAATCCCCACCACGGCTCCGACGCGGAGACGAAGACGAGCGTCGGCGACCCGCCGCCGCCGACTCACACCGACTACCGCGGCCGGACCTTCGGGAACTACAAGATCCTCGAGGAGATCTCCCGCGGCGCCATGGGCGTTGTCTACAAGGCCCGCCAGCGGGTGCTCAAGCGCGTGGTGGCGCTCAAGGTGCTCATCGCGGGGGACCTGGCGACCGACGCCCAGGTCCAGCGCTTCCAGCGGGAGGCGCAGGCCGCCGCGCGTCTCCGCCATCCCGCCATCGTGCCCATCCACGAGGTGGGGGTCTACGACGGCAAGCACTACTACACGATGGACTATATCGAGGGCCGCCCGCTCAGCGATCTGGTCGCCGAGGGGGAGATCACGACCCGCCGCGCCCTCGACATCGCCTGCGCCATCGCCGAGGCGCTCGACTACGCCCACCGCGAGGGCGTCATCCACCGCGATATCAAGCCGTCGAACATCATGATCGACCCCGATGGCGGGGTCCACATCATGGACTTCGGGCTGGCCAAGCAGCTCGACTCCGACACGAAGTTCACCAAGACGGGCACCACCGTCGGGACCCCGGCGTACATGCCGCCGGAGCAGGCGAGCGGCGAGAGCCGGCGGGTGGACCATCGGGCTGACATCTACTCGCTGGGCGCCGTGCTCTACGAGATGCTCACAGGCCGCGCGCCCTTCTCCGGCGACACGATGATGAGCACCCTGATGCAGGTGCTCAACGACGACCCTGTGCCGCCGAAGAAGCTCAACCCGAGGATCCACCGCGACGTGCAGACCATCGTGCTCAAGGCGATGGAGAAGAATCCTGACCGCCGGTATCGGACGATGGGCGACCTGGCGGCGGACATCCGCCACTTCATCAGCGGCGAGGCCATCACGGCCCGCCCCGCCGGCCTGCTGTACCGGGCGTGGAAGGGGGTGAAGAAGCACCGCAGCGCGGTGTTCGCCGCGGCGGCCATCGTGGTCATCGGGCTGGCGGCCTACGCCGTCGTGCAGCAGCGGCTCCAGGAGATCGAGGAGCGCTCAGCCGTTGAGATCGAGGCCATCGAGCGCCGGGCCACCGAACGGGCTAAGGAGAAGACCGAGGAGCTGGAGAAGCCGACGATCAAGACGGTGCTCGACGACCGCTTCCAGCGCGCGCGCCTGGGCAGCCAGTGGGTGGTCGAGCGCCAGGCGCCGTGGCGCACGGGGCCGAGCGGCCTCGAGGTGACGACGGGGCGGCTCGCCTCGCTTCTCACCCGACGACGGTTCACGGGCAACCTGACGATCTCGTTCGAGGTGAGCCTGCCGCCAGTCGGCGGCGGGAAGCCGCAGAGCAACGCTGTGGTGGGCTGCTTCCTGGGCGCGCCGTGGGAGCGGAGCTACCGGATATCGATCGACGGGCGGCGCCGCTGGCGGCTTGTGCTGATGAACCCGCGCGAGGAGGTGGCCGAGGTGGCCTGCCCGCCTCTCCAGGCGGACATTCCGTACCAGGTTACGGTGACCCGCTCGTCCATCGGGCTCGCCGTGGTAGTGGAGTCCGAGGTGGGGGCGCTGCGGCAGGAGCTGGCCTACAAGGAGCTGACGCTGCCGCGTCTCCTGGGCCACGAGTTCCCCGTCGGCCTGTTCACCGAGGGCACTCGGCTGCGGGTCCATCGCTTCGTGGTCCGCCAGGAGTTCCCGCCGCGGAAGACGACGCCCCTGCGTGCCGCCGAAGAGCTGTTCCGCGACGGCAACTACCTGGAGGCCCGCAAGCTCTTCGAGAGGATCGCGCAGGGCTACCCTGGCAGCTACGAGGGGCTGGAGGCCCGTCTGGGGATCGCCCGCACGCTGGAGATCGAGCGGCGGGACGCCCAGACCCGCCAGGCTCGCGGGGTGCTGCGCCTCATCGAAGAGGAGGCGGGCCGGCTCAAGGACGAGCACGTGCCTGCGCTGCTGGCGCGCAGCCGTCTGCACGCCTTCTTCGTCAATGCGCGGCTCACCCGCTTCGGCGACGCCGTCGAGGCGCTCAGCCGCATCGCGGCCAGCCACGAACACGTGGATGCGGCCTGGGTGTGGGGCTTCCCCAGGCACCTGGCCAACCTGGTGACCAACCGAGCGTATGACGACGCCCTGACAATGCTGGGGGCCGGCATCTTCGGCCCGCAGAGGGCCACCCTCCACGGCGTCGCCTCCGCTCTCGAGGCGCCCGCGCTCCAGGCCGCGCTCACGCGCCGCGTGGGGCTGCTGGCCGAGGGCTTCTGCGACCATGGCCAGCCAGCCAAGGTGCAGGACGTCTATGAGGCCTACCCGACGGCGGAGCTGGCCGGGGCCTTCGCCCGGGCCGCGCGGCTGTCGCTGCGCCGCGGTGACCGCGACGGCGCCTTGGCCTCCCTGAAGTTCGCCTCCGAGCACGCCCTGACGGGGCAGGCGCTCTCGCAGGCGGCCGTCGAGCTGGCCAACGGCTTCTGCGATGCTGGCGAGAGTGCGCGGCTGGCAGACCTCTATGCCGCCTGCCCCGACGCCGGCCTCGCCCCCGCCTTCGTCCGCGCCGTGGGCACGGCGACCGAGGCCGGGAAGCTCGACGACGCGCTCAAGGTGCTCCGCCTCGCCGCCGAGCATTTCCCCGACGCGCGCGGGCGGCTCCTGGGCGCCGACGGCCCGGCCGTCCGCCTGGGCAAGGCCTTCGTGGCCCGTGGTGACCTCCTCAAGCCGATCGACATCCAAAGCGTCTTCGCCCCCGGCGCAGCCGATCCCGCCCTCGTGACCCTGTTCGAGCAGGGAGCCAGGAAGGCTCTCAGCAGCGAGAAGCCCGACGATGCCCTCACCCTCCTGCGCCACGCCCGCGACAACTTCGGCCTCCTCCACGCCGGCCTCGCGAACGTGGCGGCCCAGCTCATCGAGCACTACGCCGCCCAGGGCGAGTTCCAGTTGGCCACGAAGGCCTACCGCGCCTACCGCAACGATGCCGTGGCCCCCGCCGCGGCCAACGCCATCACCGCTGCGGCAAAGGCAGGGAGGCTCGCCGACGCGCTCACACTATTCGGACACTACGCCCAGAGCCACCACCCGCTCCCGACGGCGGCGGTCAGCCGCATCGCCCAGACGCTGGCGCAGCTCGACACCCAGGACGAGGAGAGCCGGGCGTTGCTGGCCCAGTACAGCGGGGTCGCCGATGCCTACGAGAGCCCGGCGCCCAAGGCCACGATGGCGTTGGCGCTCGGCGACGCGTACCTGCGGACCGACCGCCTGCCCGAAGCACTCGAGCAGTATGCGGCCGCTGGGGATGCCGAGGGCCGGCTGAGGGCGGCCTGCGTGGCTACGGAGCTGGGCCGTCCCGAGCGGGCCTTCGCCGAGTGGCAGCGCGTGCGGGAGCTCGCCGGCGAAGACGTCCGCCTCCTCACCGTGGCTGCGTACATGCTCGGCGAGGCCGCTGCGGACGACGTGCGGAAGACGGCACGCGACCTCTCTCCCCCTGCCCTCGCCCACTACGTGATCGCCCTGCGGCTGTGGACCGAGGCCGACGCCTCGGCGGCCCAGGAGTTCGCCCAGGCGCGCGCCGCCACCGGTGCCTGGTTCGCCCCACTCGCCGAGCGGGTCCGTATCGCCTTCGGCACCACCGAGGACACGCTGCCGTAGCGCCGGCCGTGCGCGGCTCAGCCGTCCAACTCCTGGCACGCCAGGGGCTGCTAGACGCCGAGGGCGTCGAGGAAGTCGTCCCGGCGCTTGCCGAGGCGGAAGAGGAGGGTCTCGAGCGCCTCCTTGTGAAGCTGGGAGACGCGGGCCTCACTGAGGTCGAGGACGCGACCGATGTCGGCCATCTTGAGCTTCTCGAAGTAGTAGAGCAGCATGACGTAGCGCTGCTTGTCGGGCAGGCCGCTGAGTGCCTCGATGAGCAGCTCGCGGGCCTCGCGCGCGAGGGCGAGGCGCTCGGGGTCGAGGCGCTGGTCCGCAAGGGCGGCGTTTGCCGATGCGGTGGCGGAGACATTGGCGGCCCCTGGGGGGGCGACGTTGAGGGACGCCGGCCGGTCGGCGAGACGGCGAGTCTCGGCGAGGGCCGCGTGGGTCACGTCGAGGGCGGCGCACAGCTCGTCGTCGGTGGGCGCCCGGCCGAGACGGTCGGCCAGCTCGTCGCGGGCGGCGCGCAGGCGCTGGGCTTTCAGCCGGACGGCAGCCGCGGCCCAGTCGAAGTTCGCCTGGTCGTCGTGCATCGCTCCGACGATCCGCCACGTGCAGTAGGTCAGGAAGTACACGCCGCGGCTCGGGTCGAAACGCTCGATGGCCTCCAGCAGGCCCAGCATCCCCGCATTCACCAGGTCCTGCATCAGCGGCTGGCCGCCCATCGCTGCCCGCACGCGCTCGGCCATCGCGATCAGGGTGGGGCGAAAGCTCTCGATCAGCTCGGCCTTGACGCGCGCGTCGCCGGTCCGCTGGTACTCGTGCCACAGGCGGTCGAAGGGGGGGGAGTGGTCGGCCAACAGGCGTGTCTCCACGTCCGGGCGGCGGGGTGAGGATGGGAGGGCGAGGCTCCCGCCGAGCCGCGCGTCGTGTGGTGACAGGGACGGCTCGGCCGGGGCCTCGCCCCCCGCGCGTATGCGACGACGGGCGGCTAGTAGTCGTAGTGCTGGTACGCTTCTTCGCGCAAGCGGTCGATGTTTGCGCCGAGGGTGCGGGTGTAATAGAGGCCGGTGATGAGCTGCCGCCGCAGCTTGGGCTGGAGGCGGAAGCCGATGAGGTTCTCGTCGGAGATCTCATCGGCCTCGATGATGAACTCCGCGATCCAGTCGTGCATGTCCCGCGAGATGACGACGCCGAGCTCGATGGGGTCCGACCGCTTGGTGTTGTACTCGTGCTGGAGCATGACCCGCCACTTGTCGTCGGGGTGGTAGACGAAGCGGAAGCCGACCCGGTTGCCCTCGTCGGGTCCGTAGCGTTGGGTGAGGACGACTTGCCAGCGGCGGCTGGTGTGGACGTACAGCCCTGTGTTGAAGGTCGAGAAGGTGTCGTCGCTGACCGAGTACTCCCCCGTGTCGCGGTCCCGCCGCAGGTAGCTGTTGCTGCCGATATTGTGGTCGAAGTCCATGAAGAACGTAATGCCGTCGGCGGGGCGGAAGCGGAAGTCCACCCGCAGGTCTGAGTAGTTCTCGCCGTTGCTGACGCCCTTGTCGCCGAAGAAGAAGTCGAGGTCGACATCGAGGTCGATGAGGTCCACGACGCGGCCCTTGCGCTGGGTCTGCCAGCGGTTGCGCAGCGCCACGTTGAGCACCCGGAACGGGGCGATGTCGTGGACGTCGCCGAAGGCGAGTGTGGTGGGGTCGATGCCGTAGTAGAGGCGGGGCCGGCTGACCAGGGTGCCTGCGGGCAGCCCCGGGTCGGTCATGAATGGGAGGCCATCGAGGCCGGCGAACCCCGGCGGGGCGAAGAGCCGGTAGCCGGCGTAGCGGTAGTCGCCCGCTGGCTGGATCTCGCCATCGTCGTCGGTGAGGATGAGGTCGTCGTACTCGAGACCCGAGTCCTCGACGCTGAGGATGCGGATCTCGGGCGTGATGATGTGCCGGAGGCCGTCGATCTCCAGGGGCAGGATCTTCGCTCCGAGCACCCGCAGGCCGTCGGCCCGCACGTCGTCCCAGGTGTTCCAGAACTGGGCGGAAACCCGCCCGCCCCAGACAGCCAGCGTGCGCCAACTGCTATCGCCGCCGATGGTCTCGGAGTAGTAGGTGCCTCGGACGCCGACGAAGGGCTCGACGTTCAGGAATCCGACGTCGAACGGCATGGCCAGCTCGTGGTAGGTGTTGAGCCGCCAGAAACGCTGGTCGTCGGAGAGGGCCTCCTGGGTCGTCGAGCGCAGCGGGTCGTTGTAGAAGTTGACGTCCCACAGCGTCGGGTTGTTCGCGCCCATGGCGTCGCCGGGCGCGAGGCGCAGGTCGGAGAGCCGGCGGCGGATACGCGCCACCTCGAAGTGCCCCGTGTAGATCAGGTGGGGCGCCAGGGGATACGAGATGACGTTGACGCCGATCTGGGGCAGGTACTCGGTCGTGTCGAGCCACTCGTCCTCCTGCCAGCGCGCGTGGATATAGCCGGCAAAGGGGCCCTCGTAGCGCTTGAGGTAGATCCGATTCTCGACGGGCTTGTCGGTGTAGAACTCACTTTCGAAGAACTCGGAGCGGACGGCGGCATCGGAGTGCTTCTGGAACTCGAAGTCGAACTCCCACCCCGCCGGCATATCCTGGCTGTGGATGAACTTCCAGCGGTAGCGGTCGTCCTCGGTGATCTCGTAGCGGTCGCGGTCCTCGCCGTCGTCGCTGCCGAGGCGCCAGAACTCAGCCCTGCCGTGCATCAGGCCGTCGCCGCGCTCGTACTCGAAGCTCATGCCGTGGGCGAACCCGCGCTTGGCGTAGTAGTCCATCCGCACGCCCACCTTCGGCACGCCGAGCGGCGTGGCGTCCTCGGCAAGGATCGGATAGAGGACCTCTGTCTGAACGTAGAAGCCGTAGCGGCTCTTGCTGCCGGCCTCGAACCGCATCTCGGGCCATTCCCAGCCAAGGGGGATATAGAGATAGGGCCAGTAGATGGGTGGGATCCACCACCCCTGGATGTCGGGGTCGAGGGCGACGCCCTGAACCTGGTAGCTGAGGTTCTTGATGATGATCTTGTCGCCGCGGACGAGGACGACTTCGCTGGCGCGGAAGTAGACGTGGGGCTCGTGGTAGAGGCAGGTGCTCAGGATGACGTGGCCGCGGGCCAAGATGCGGTTGACGTCGGTCTGGAGCACCTCCTCGGCGCGGATGCGCCAGGGCACGCGGTCGGGCCGCTCGTTCCACTGCACGTCGCCGCGCACGATGAAGCTGCGATCAACCTTCGTGCTCTCCTCGCCTGTCTCGGGATCCTTGACGGTGGTCCAGTGGACGTAGGCGCGCTCGGCCTTCATGACGCTCTTGCCGACGCGGTAGACCACCCGGCCTTCGAGGTAGGCCTCCTGGTCGCGCAGCCAGACGACAGCGCCGTCGGCGGTCATGCGGTCGCGGCCCCGCTGGAGGCGCACGTGGCCGATGGCGTAGAGGATGTCTGCCCCCTCGCGCGCGAACAGGTCGGCCTCGATGCGCGTCGCCAGCTCGGGCGTCTCGCCCGCCGCTGCAACGGCGGCCGACGCGAGCAGCCAGGCGCAGGCGCGCAGCATCCGCTTCATTCCCGTCTGTCCCCGTTCGTGCTCACGCCTCACTGGCGCCCGCCCCCACCACAGCGGCGGCCCGCGGCCTCCGCAGGGCCGTCAGGGCCTCGACAGCCGCGGCGTCGAACTGCGTGCCGGCGTTCTTCCGCAGCTCCTCGATCGCCGCGTCGCTGGACATGGGCGCGCGGTACGGTCGGTTCGAGGTCATCGCGTCGTATGCGTCGGCCACGGCCAGGACCCGCGCGCCGAGCGGGATCGCGTCGCCCGTCAGGCCGTCGGGATAGCCTCTGCCGTCGAGCTTCTCGTGGTGGTGGCGCACGATGCGCCGCACGTCGTCCAGCCGGCGGCTGCCGAGCTGCCGGATAATGCCTTCCCCGATGGCGGGGTGGCTCCGAATGTACTCCCACTCGTCGTCGGTCAGCTTCCCCGCCTTGTTCAGAATCGCTTCTGGGATGCCGATCTTCCCGACGTCGTGAAGGAGGCCGGCCACCTTGATCTGCTCCTGGGCCGCCTCGTCGAGGCCCATCGCCCCAGCCATCTGGTGGGCGAGATTGCTCACCCGGGCCGAGTGGCCGTAGGTGTAGATGTCCTTGGCTTCGACCGTGGCCACAAGGGTCTCGATGGCGCGGACGAAGAGCTGCTCGAGCTCGTCGATGAGTTGCGCCCGGTGGAGCGCCACCGCCGCCTGCCGCGCGATGGCCGTCAGCAGGTCGAGATCGTGCTCTGTGAACACCGCCGCGTCCGACGCAGTGTCCAGGTAGATCGCCCCGAGCACCTCGGCCCCGGTCTCCAGCGGCGCGCACAGCACCGAGCGGATGTGCTCGAGCAGCAGCGCGTCGCCGTCGGCGAAGCGTTCTTCGGCCTTCAAGTCAGGGCTCCGCACGGCCACCCGCCGGCCCATGGCCTCCTCAACCACCGGCCGGCTCACCGGCAGATCGGCGGCGGCGCCCGACCCGGACCGCACGCGCACCATCCGCGGCACCACCTCCCCCGTCTCCCGATCCGCCAACAGCAGGAACCCCCGCTCCGCCCCGATGACGTCCAGCACCGTATCCATCACCACGGCCAGCAGCTCGCCCAGACTCTCCTGGGCGTTGATCACGTTCCCGATCTTGTAGAGCGCCGCCAGGTCGCGACGGATCCGCTCCTCGTCCGCAGGCCGCAGCGCACGGGCGCCGGGATGGAACAGCGCGGTCGATTGCGGGTCGGCGTCGCGCACGACACGGACATCGGCGTCGCCGCAGCCGGTCATGAGGGAGACGATGGTGGGCCGCGGCGGCTCGGCGAGCTCCTCAACACTCAGCTCCACCGTCCCCACGGAGATCGCGTCTCCCTCCGCCAGCGCCTGCCGCTTCACCCGCTCCCCGTTGACGAAAGTCCCGTTCATCGAGTTCAGGTCCGTCACCACCAGGGCATCGGCCTGATCCTCGATGACGCAGTGGAACCGCGACACCCCGAGGTCCAGAAGCTGGAGATCGCTCTCCGCCGACCGGCCGATGGACAGAACTTCACCTGGACGGATGCGGACCGTCTCGCCGCCGCGCTGGCCCGTAGTCACTCGCAGCAAGGCCTGCATGGGCGCCGCCCGGTGTGGGTCGCTGCGCAACGAACCCCCGCGCCGTCGGCAGCCGACGGACAGGAGCAGACGCATGTGAATGGATACCATGCACTTCCGGCGGCAACCCGCCGGAAAGCTCGGCGGATTATAGCAGATGCCCCATGACCGGTCAAACCCAAAAGCCAGTCGGGCCACCGGGGGTTGTGCGCCGCCTGACACGTCGCTACAATGACACACGGCCACTCAGTACGGATGGCGGCGGACCACTGGCAACACCGGGGCCTGCGCTCGGTAGGATCCTGCCTCTTCTGCACGGCCAGCACGGGCCCGCCTGTCCGCCTTCGGATGTCACACGTGGAGGACACCCCATGAGCTCCCCCCGAAGCCTGAGTTGGGTCACCCTGTCGCTCGTCGTCGTCTGCATCACCACGCGCCGCGCGCCGGCGGCGGAGCCGCCGCCGGGGCTGGTCTGCGCGTGGGACTTCGAGGGCAGCCTGCGCGATGACGCGGGCACGACCCACGATCAACTCTCGGCGTGGGCGCCCTCGGGTGGCGTCGTGCTGCCGCACCTCGTCGCCGCGGAGGAGCTGCCGGGGGCGAACGGCAGGGCCGTGGCGCTGGGCGTAGAGCCTGATGACCCCGCCTTCCTCTCCGCCTGCACCTCGGCCGACGTGCGCCTGGGGCCGAGCTACACCGTCGCGCTCTGGCTGCACCCGACGAAGCTGGACATCTGGGCACGGCTCGTGCTGTGCTGGGGCCCGGGCAACGAGCACGGCTACCACGTCGCCGTCCACAACGGCATGGTAAGCCTCTACCACGGCCAGGCCGATGGCAAAGAGGCGATCTGCGAGGGGGGCAGCGTCCAGACCGGCCGCTGGCACCACGTCGCGGCCGTCGCCGAGCGCCACGACGCCGAGCCGGCGAAGAGCACCCTGCGGGTCTACCTCGACGGCACCTGCGTCGCCACGGCCCCCTACGACGGAACCCACCGCGACTACCTCGGCGAAGGCATCGGCATCGGCGACTCCGCCAGCGCCCCGTCCGACGCCTGCCGCTTCCGCGGCTACCTCGACGACGTGATGCTCTGGGACCGCGCCCTCGCCCCCGACGAGATCGCCGGGCTCTGCGCCGGGCGTCTCAAGAGCATCGAGCCCCCGAAGGGCTCCGAAGCGCCGTAGAACCGGCCTGTTCCCTGCTCTCGCCACCTCAGCCCCCTGTCCCCACTATGCTCGTCTTCCGTCTCGCGGCCGCCTCCGCCCGCGAGGAGGATTACGGACTTCAACAACTCCGTAATGATACCCACGACAGCCCCCGCGGCCACCTGAGGCCGCACACCAGGGACGCGGTGCCCGGCATCCTCCTCCCTCACGCAATCGCTGCCAGCAGGGAGGAACATCACGGACTTCAACAACTCCGTAATGTTGCCCACGACACGCCGCCGCAGCCACATGAGGCCG
>CAZDNN010000193.1:0-10470 GCA_964506385.1 uncultured Planctomycetota bacterium | reverse complement strand
ACGCACCCATCGCCGTCTTCCTCGCCTCACCTGCCTCCGCCATCATCACAGGCCAGACCCTCTACGCCGACGGCGGCTGGACCGCCGCGTTGTAAGGAGGAGGAGGATGGTCTGAGGATCGGTTTGCGGGGGGAGGGAGCCCTTTTGAAAAAGGGCTCCCTCCCCCCGCACCCCCCTCCCTCCGAAAACTCTTGGGTATGGCCCGGGTCGGGGCTCTTCTCGATCGTCGTCGTCGTCGTCCTCGATTTCTTCTCTTTCCCGATCAGGCCCCACGATCTCCCATCTCGCCGGCTCGGCGGGCCTGCACCGCCACCGATAGGACCTATAGGACCTATAGGATCCATAGGACACCCGTCAGGAGCGCGTGGCACCCCAGGCCGTTCCTCCTCGTCCCACAGGTCCTATAGGTCCTGTCCGAGCCGCTGCGATGCCGGATCACTGCGGCTGCTGAGCCATGTTCGCGCGCAGCTCGGCGGCCATCTTCGCCAGGGCGGGTCCCGCCTCGAAGGGGTCGTAAGGGCCGTCGTAGGCGAGGTGGTTGCGGAGGCCGTAGAGGGCGACGCAGCGCAGATGCGACTTGGGCGAATCGGCCAGTTCGAGGAGCCTGGCCCGGAGACCGTCAGGATCGGCATCGGCGACCCACTCGAAGAGCTCGCGCAGCAGCGGTCCTGCGATAGCCGCCCGGCGCTTCAACTCCCTCAGCAGGCGCGAGTCCACCTCCCGGCCCGCGGTCAGCAGTCGCTCGAGCAGGCACTCGACCGCTTCTCGCTCCGTCGGAGGGCTGGGGACCGCCTCCTCTCCCCGCGCGAACGAGAGGACGGCTACCGAGAGCGCCGCGACGAGCACAGACAAGTGCGTGGAACGCATGACATGTCCTCGAGGAGACAGTCTCCCTCTCGTGGAGCATCGTACGACTCCTGGCGGACAGAGGCAAGATACCGGGCGACACGCCCCCGCAACCGCCTCGCGGGTCACGACTTGGCGGTCGGCGACCTGCTCCATGGGGGCAGTTTCCGCAAGCCTGATGCCACCGGCTTGCGTCCACGGCGGCGAGTCGGCTATATTATGGGTCGCATCGCTCCGTAACGAAGGAGGCCGGGGATGTTCCAACGACGATTCGCGATCGCCCTGATCTGCTCGGGCCTGGCCGCCGCCGTGGCCGTCGGCGGCGAGGCGAGGATGCGGGTCTATTGCGTCTATCACGCCGCCCACGGCCTGCGGGCAATCGCGCGGGACTACCAGAGGGAGACGGGCGTCGGCCTCGACTTCCGCCTCCACTGCCGCGAGCACTTCGACGCAACGGCCAACAGCCTCAAGGACGGCGATCTCTTCCTGACGACCGACCCCAAGCTGTTCGCGAAGGCGAAGGAGCGCGGCCTGCTGGCCTCCGAGCCGCAGCGCGTCGGCTGCGTCACCCCGATCATCGCGGTGATGAAGGGCAACCCCCACGGCATCCAGTCGCTCGCCGATCTCGGCCGCAAGGGCCTCACCGTCGCCTATCCCTCGACCTGCATCGGCAACGTCTCGCTCAACGTCATCGCACGCAACCACCTCGACGCCGACGTCAAGCCGAACATGACGCTCCGCACCGGCAACCGCACGGGGGTGCTCAAAGCCCTCGTCGGCGGCAAGGCGCAGGCCGCGCTGACCTGGAGCTGCGCCGTCATCGAGTCGGGCCGCAAGAATGTCGAGATGGTCCCGATCCCCGCCGAGCACAACATCATCGATCCCATCCTGGTGGCCGTCCTGACGTCGAGCGGCGATCGCGGCCGCGCCCAGGCGTTTATCGACCACCTGCGCACCGACCCCGTCCGCAAGAGGCTCAGGGCCTTCCGTCTCCTCGAGGAGCAGGCCGAGCATGGCCGGTGACGACGACGACACCAAGGCGATCGAGCCGCAGGAACTGGAGACGCGCGAGCTGGCGGCGGCGCGCGCGTCGAGGCGCCGGCGCGGCGTCCCGCTTCCGATCGCCGTCGCGCTGTTCGTCGTGGCGTTCCTGATCGGGCAGCAGAGCGGCAGGCGTCCGTCCCCCAAGGCGCCAGACCCGACGCCCCAACCGCCCGCGCCGACAGCCCAGGAGCCGCCGGCGGCCGCCGCGATCCCGCCGCCGGCGATCCGCGAGATCGTGGCGAGGGGCGAGCCGACGCGGGTCGTCGTCCGCTTCGTGCAGCCGGCCGACCCGGGGTCCGCAGGCCAGCCGGGGCACTATGCGATCGACCAGGGCGTGACGGTGCGCAAGGCGCGGCTCGATGAGGACCGCAGGACCGTGACCCTGACGACGTCGGAGCTCGCCGAGGAGAAGACCTATACGCTGCGCATCCGCGGCGTCCGCCCCGTCCAGCGGCCCCTCGAGGCACGGGCGACGTTCAGCTACGCCTCGAACCGCCGCGTCGCCGACGGGCTCGTCATGCTCTACGACTTCGAGGAGGGCAATGGCACGACCGTCCACGACCGCTGCGAGACGGGCGAGCCGCTGCACCTGACCTTCGAGGACAACGGCCGCGTGCGCTGGCTCCCCGGGGGCATCGCCATCGGCGAAGCGGCCATCATCTCGTCGGCGGCCGGCGCCTCGAAGCTCTACGCCGCCTGCACCGCGACCAACGCGATCACCATCGAGGCGTGGCTCAGGAACGCCAATCTCACCCAGGGCGGCCCCGCACGCATCGTCACGGTCTCCCGCGACCCCAGTCGCCGCCTCCTCACCCTCGGCCAGCACCACGCCGCCTACCACGTCCGATTCCGCACGACCGCCACGGGCGCCAACGGCGATTCCCCGACCCTCGAAGCCGCCGACTGCGTGACTGCGGAGCTCTGCCACGTGGTCTACACCCGCGACCGCGCGGGGGTCGCCCGCTTCTACCTCAACGGCGTCCAGCGCGCGACGGCGCCCATCCTGGGCGACCTGGGCAACTGGGAGGACGGCATGCGCTTCGCACTCGCCAACGAGCTGACCCTGGACCGCCCGTGGCTGGGCGAGCTGCATCTCGTCGCCATCTACGCCCGCGCCCTCCCCCTCGCCGATGTCCTCCGCAACTGGAAGGCTGGGCCGGGCGGGAAGACGCCGAGGCCGGATGCAGGCGACTGACGGAGGCCGCCGGGCCGCGCCCTGATGAGCCAGCTCTGCGGCACGGGACCGACCCTTTTCTCGACGGACCGCCCTGGCGCGGTCAAGGAGGCATTCGATGGCTGGGCAGCCGGAACGGAACCGCTCTCCGCAGGACGACATTGACACCCGCGCGCTGACGCCGGCGCAGCGGGAGCGGCGGAGCCGCACGTACAACATCCTCTTGGTCATCGCGCTCTGCGCGGTGTTCGGCCTCGTGGGCTACACCCTCGGCCGCAAGCACCAGCCGCGACACCGCAAAACGATCGTCCAGTCCGAGATGGCCAAGCCCCCCACCGCCCTGCCCGCCACCAGCACCGCACCGGCACCTGCGCCCGCACCGCCAGCCCAGCCGCAGGCCCGCCTCGAGGCCGTCGAGGCGACGCTGGCGAAGACCCAGATCCGCGTCCGCTTCGCCACGCGGGTGGACAAGGCGGCCGCGGAGATGACCGGCTCCTACACCATCGAGCCCGACGTCATGGTCATCGCCGCCGAGCTCGCCGACGACGGCCGCACCGTCACCCTCACCACCTCGCCACTCGAGCATGGCACTGAGTACCACCTCACCGTCTCGAGGCTCGAGATGGCCCCCGCCGTGCCCGGCGATTCGCAAGCCACCTTCCGCTACCTCGACACCCGCCGCGTGACCGACGGCCTCGTCGCCCTCTACGGCTTCGAGGAGGCCGAGGGCGACACCGTCCACGACTCCTCCCGCGTCGGCGAGCCGCTCGACCTGAAGATCCGCGAGCCCGAGAAGACCCGCTGGGTCCCCGGCGGCATCGAGATCCGCGAGAGCACCCTCATCCACTCGGACGGCGACGCCGACAAGCTGCTGCGGGCCTTCCGCGCCGCCAACGCCATCACCATCGAGGCCTGGCTCCGCCCGGCCAACACCACCCAGGGCGGCCCGTCGCGCATCGTCACCTTCTCCCGCGGCCCCAGCGTCCGCAACTTCACCCTCGGGCAGGAGGGCGCCAACTACATCGTCCGCCTCCGCACGACCGAGCGCGACGCCAACGGCGAGCCGCTCGTCCCCACGCGGGGCGGCGTCGCCCAGGCCCTCACCCACGCCGTCTACACCCGCAACGCCGACGGGAAGGTCAACCTCTATCTCAACGGCCAGTTCAACGCCATGGCCACCGTCCCAGGCGACTTCAGCAACTGGGCGCCCTTCCCATTCGGCCTCGCCAACGAGTTCGACGCCACCCGCACCTGGCTCGGCCAGCTCCACCTCGTCGCCCTCTACGCCCGCGCCCTCACCGCCGAGGAGGTCGAGCAGAACTGGAAGGCAGGCCCTGAGGGAAAGACGCCCCGCCCCGACGGGGCGGAGTGACGGGGGGCGAGGGACGAGGTCGGCAGTCGGCAGGAGGCACTCGGCAGCGGCAGTCGGCAGCGCGGAGAACAGAGCGCGCTCGTCCTGATGCTATTGCGTCGGGACGTACGTGGCCGACGCTCCAGCGTCGCGAACGGCAGCACCGACGCCGCCCCTGACGGCACCCTCACCTTCCGCGGCAAGCTCCTCACCTACGACGGCGTCCACGCCAACGCCCGCGGCAACGAGCTCCTCGCCGACCTCATCGCCCAGGGCCTCGTCGAGGCGCTTACCGGGAAGCCATAATCGCGCAACGGGGCAGAGGCTCCCGCCGAGCCGGCTACCCCCGCAGTAACCTGGCAACAGCATTGACTATCTCCTGTGTCACTGCCAACGCCTCTCTTGAGTACGCCTCCACCTTCCCCAGGGGTCTTGCTTGCCTTCCTCTCGCAGTGCGGTCGAGCTCGTGCACGATCGCGTTCCGCGCCCTGAACATCTGGGCGAGCCTAGAGCCATCACGAAGCCGCTTGCGCAAGTCGGCGTCCGTGATCCCGAGAGCACTGCATACGCCATCCACTTGCTGAGCCGACTGGAGGCTGTCGCCCGTTAGGTCCCGCTCATATCTGTCCAGCAACTCCGCCTGCGTGCCGTCAGGCGAGGCCAACACCTCGGCCAAGCGCTTGCGGTTGATGGGAGCATCCGAAGCGGCAAGGTGGTCCTGCACGAACTCGATGAATCTCCTCCGGGCCACGTCGCTCCGTTGCGCTAGTTGGCGCACAGTTGTGCGTATCAACTCCTTCAGTGTCGCGTCGAGTCCGGCGCCAGCGAAAACGATAGCGGCCCTCAATAGGTCAACGTGTGTTTCCTTGAGTCGGCCACGGAGTGCCTTCTCCTCTACTGCTCTGTCCACCGCACGGGAGAGTCTCATCGTCAAGAGCACGTTGTTGACGGTCGTGCACGCCGCATCGAGACGGGCCTGTGCCGAAGCCGTGGGCTTACACACCACTGGGTCGGGCAGCTGTAGTTCCCTGAACTGCCGCTCGACCTGGTCAACGAGGCCCTCGATCACTTCATGCGCGGAGGGCGTCTTGCGTGTTAGCTTCTTGGCCATTTCCCCTCCTTCCACAAAACGTAGTGTCCGTGCAGGGATCTCAGTTGGCATTATCCTCGTCGCGACGGTGAAGCCAACCCCTCGGCGTCGCATGGGCCGCGAGTCAGGCCTTGCTCTCGACACTACCGATACGCCTGCGGCACGTAGGCCTCGCACTGCTTGTCGGCGAAGAGGGGGGCGAGGCGGGCGAAGCGCTGGAGGCCGCCGACGAGGGGGACCGAGGGCCAGTCGTCGCCAATGAGGGGCCTCGCGTAGGCGACGAAGGCGTCCGTGACGTCCACCCCGCTCGGGGCGATCCAGTCGGCGGGGAAGTGGCGCTCGGAGTTGGCGACCTTCTCGAGCTCGACCTTGCCGTAGTCCACGCCGTAGATGGAGCCGGGCTGGCGGAGGAGGGTGGACATCCAGCCCGTGCCGTCGTCGCGGGCGATGAGGGCCGCCTTCTGGCCGACCTTATATGCCTCGTCGAGATCGACGGTGGAGGCGTAGATGGCGGTGTCGCGCTGGTCGGTGCCGGGCACCTGGCCGCGTGCCGAGCCGCGGGCGGCGAGGCCAACCTGGTTGAGGTAGTTGACGACGACTTGGCCAACGGTGATCTGGCTGGCGGAGAACTGGGTGTGGCCGAAGCTGTCCTTCGAGGCGCCGATCTCGCCGACATCGAGGCCCTCGCTGACGACGACGACGACGTGGCCGCGCTCGCGGAGCTGGTCGTTGACCTTGTCGGCCAGGGCCTCGAGGTTGAGGCCCGCCTCAGGGATGTAGATCTGGAGCGACTGCTCGCGATTGGGGTCGGCGAGACGGGCGGCGGCGGGGATGAAGCCGATCTTGCGGCCCATCGCCTGGATGACCAGCACGGGGTCGCTCGGGCAAGCGCCGCGATTCTCCTCGAAGGCGCATTGCACGATGCAGGCCCAGTAGCGGGCGACGGAGCCGTAGCCGGGCGTGTGGTCGATGAGCTTGAACTCGCTGTCGCCGACGTCGTTGTCGATGGTCTTGGGCACGCCGACAGCCACGAGGTCGAGGCCCCGCTCGCGGGCGAGGACGCTGACCTTGTGGGCGGTGTCCATCGAGTCGTTGCCGCCGTTGTAGAAGAAGAAGCCGACGCCGTGGGCCTTGAAGACCTCGATGATGCGCTCGAAGTCCTCGCTCTGGTGTGCCTTGAGCTTGTAGCGGCACGTGCCGATGGCCCCCGCGGCGGGGGTGGTGCGCAGCAGGCTGATCTCCTCGTCGACCTGCTCGCTGAGATTCAGCAACTCTTCCTTGAGCACGCCCTCGATGCCGTGCCATCCCGCATAGACCGTGCCGAAAGTGTCGGGGAACGCCTTGCAGGTTTCGACAACGCCCTGGAGCGAGCTGTTGATGACGGGCGACGGCCCGCCCGACTGCGCGACGATGACGTTTCTGCTCTCGGCCATGCATTCGTCTCCTATGGATCTACCGATCCCTCCGGGGAGGCAATGTCCGCGGGAGGAGGCTTCCCGTATCGCCTCTCCCACAGCACTGGGTCGTGCTCTGCCCTGCGGCCTGGGCAGCCCTCGCGCGGGCAGAGCTGACAGCTCTCGAACCGGATCTCGGTCGGGAACAGGAGGCCCGAGATCGACTTGATCGGGATCATGAGGCAGCTCTCGGTCAGCTCCACCCCGATCCGCCCGCGGACGTCGCCGAGGAGCGCGAAGAGCTGGCGCTGCTGCTCCATCGGCCAGTCGGCCAGCGAGCCGGGGCTCATGGTCGACGTGCCGCCGAGAGAGTACGTCTCCCGGATCGCCTGGACGACGTGGCGGCAGGCGGCGTGGAGGGCCTGCTCCATGACGGTGTCGAGCGCGAACTTGACGATCAGGTCACCGCAGGTCGCCGTGTGGTCGTGGGCCTCGCGCCCGCAGGTGGCGACGAAGGGGAAGGCGCGCTCGGCGCCGTCGAGGTTGACCCGCAGGACGCGGCTCGTGAAGGTCACGCCGCCGAGGGTGACCGACTCGTCGCCCCGCTCGTCGATATAGCACGCGTCGTAGGCCGCCTTGGGGCGGATGATCGGGCGCACCGCCTCGACGGCCTCGGCGATCGCCGCCGCGCGCTCCGACCCTGGCTCGATGCGCAGGCTGCCGAGCAGTGCGTCAGAGTCGAGCTCGAACGGAATCGTGTCCAAGACCTCCATGGCGGATCTGCGCTCCCTCATCGGGGCCTGCGGCGCCTCGAGGGCGTCGCATAAGTCGTATAGGTCGTATAGGTCGTATAGGCCCTATAGGAGTGGTGAACTGGCCGTCCCCTCACCCCAGCCCTCTCCCACTGGGAGAGGGAGTCGGATTCGCTCCTCTCCGGGTCATGCGTCCGCCGGGATCCGCGGCACCGTGCCGTCGGCCAGCCGATGCAGCATCTCGCCTGCCTTCGGCACGAGCAGGATGCCCTCGTCCTCGCGGCCGCGGTAGCTCTCGATGTCGATGCTCGCGGGGTCACGGTAGCCGAGGTTCACCCGCCGGCAGCGCTCCTCGGGGATGCGCGTGGCCAGCACGACGTTCACCCGCGGCTCCTCGACCCCGCCTATGAACGTGCCGATGCCCTTGACGTGGGTCGAGTGCGCCATCACCCCGCGCGGCACCCCCGCGAAGCGGTCCATCTGCTTGAGGAAGTAGTCGCGGACGTGATAGCCGATCCGGTCGAGCACCTCGCCGTGGGTGTAGCTGATCTCATCGACGTGGGGCGCGTAGATGACCAACTCGCCGCCGTCGGCGACCACGGGCTCGAGCTTGTACATGCACTTCCCGGCCGTCCAGATATCGTCGTACATGGGCGGGGCGACGGACAGCACGCGGTCGTAGGCCCGCGGGGTGTAGACGATGTGCAGCTTGTCCGACAGGTCGGCCGCCGCCGACCACGCCTCCTCGGGCGTCCCGACGTAGAGCCCGTGCAGATCCTTGTGCACGACGACCATGGCGAAGCAGAGCTTCGCAACGGGCACCATCGCCGCCGCCGTGTCCACCACCTTGCGGACCGGCGTCCACTTCGAGCCGATGATCAGCGGGTTCGTGATGACGGCACCGAGCCAGTGGAAGAAGTTGATGATCTCGGGGCCAGCCACGCCTGGGAACAGATATTTGTTCCCGCCGCTGAAGCCGACGACCTCGTGGGGAAACACCGGGCCGCAGATGATAATCTGGTCGTAGTCGAAGAGCCGCTGGTTGAGCTGGACGGGCACGTCCTCGCGCATGAGGCCGTCGGAGATGGCCTCGATCTCGTCGGCGGCGATGGTGCCGATGGTCGTGAGCGCCTCGGGATTGTCCCACTCGTGATTGAGGATGCCCACCTCGCCGAACGTCGTGGCCCGCTCCTCGGCCGTCACGCCGACCAGCTCGTTGAGCTTCTCCTCCGGCATCGCCGGATGGGTGCCCAGGGCGACCATGAAATCGAGCTGCTTCGCCTTCGGCCGGATCAGGTCGCAGAAGAGGCGGAACATCATGGGGATGGGCGCGCTGCGGGTGTGGTCGGGGATGATGACCAGCACGCGCTTGCCCGCCAACTCGACCTGCCCGAGCCCCCGCGCCGCCAGCTCGCGCACCTCGTCGGGCGTCAGGACCCTGTCTTCGTATCCTTCGCCGATGACCATGCGTCGCTCCGTCAGATTGCTCCCCCCTCCCCCATCGTACATCCTGGCGCCAGGCGACGCAACCGTGAGGACTGCGGGCGACCACTATGTCTCTACGACCCGGAACCCGATACCCGTGAGCTTCGCCCTGAGCTCGGGGCTGGCTCCGTGGAGCACGACCGTGGTGTTCTGGAACTCGCGGCGCGCGGGGTAGACCTTGCGGAGGTGGTCGAAGTAGTCAGCGGGGTCGTCCGCCTCGGTGATGTCGCGCAACGCGAAGTCGTCTGCCACAATGTCGTAGACCGCCGCGACGGCTTCCCCGATGATCTCCTCGTCCTCGACACCATTGCAGTCGAACTCGATGGCCTCGACCTCCGGCGGCGGCATCACCTGCTGTGGACTCCACGTCGGCTCGACGCCGAGCGCCTCGCAGGCCGCCGTGTAGATCATCGCCGTCGCCGCCACCTTCCCGTCGAACGAGTAGCCCGCGATGTGCGGCGTCCCGAGAGAGACCAGCTCCAGCAACTCCTCGTCCAGCTCCGGCTCCGGCTCCCACACGTCCAGCACTGCGCCCGCCAGCCACTCCTCGGCGAGCATCATCTTCAGCGCCTGGTTGTCCACCACAGCGCCCCGCGAGGTGTTGATGACGACGGCCTCGAGCCGCAGCTTCCTCAGCAGCGCCTCGTCGGCCAGGTGGAACGTCGCGTCCTCGCCCTCGCGGGTCAGCGGCGTGTGGAGCGTCAGGAAGTCGCACCCCAGCAGCTCGTCGAGCGGCAGGAAGCGCGCCTCGCCCGTCGCGCGCGCCAGCGGCGGGTCGTTCTGGAGCACCCGCATCCCGAGGGCCTCGGCCTTGGCGACCACGCGGCTGCCCACGTTGCCCACGCCCACCACGCCGATCGCCTTTTGATCCAGTCGCCAGCCGAACCGATCAGCCACAACCAGCAATGCCGCCACCACGTACTCCGCCACGGAATTGGAATTGCTGCCCGGCGCACTGGCAAAGCCGATGTTCCTGCTTTTCAGGTATACTTCATCGACGTGGTCGGTCCCAATCGTTGCCGTCGCCACGAACCGGACGCGCGAGCCCTCAAGCAACTGTTCGTTCACCGGCGTGACCGACCGCACCAGCAGCACGTCGGCGTCTTTGACCGCTGACGCGTCGAGCTCTCTGCCGGCGATTAAACGCACTTGGCCCACGCCCGCAAACGCGCTGGCTACGAAGGGAATGTTCTCGTCGGCAACTATCTTCAGGGGCATGAACCCGCCGCCGCACCTGCAAGTAGCAAAACTACTATAGACCCGCCGTCCTCGCTGGGAAATCCGTACGACCCACAGCCGAGGGCGGTTGTGCCGTATCTTTCGCGGCACATCAG
>CAZDNN010000192.1:0-10470 GCA_964506385.1 uncultured Planctomycetota bacterium | reverse complement strand
AGCGGCAGGTATTCCTCGAGGGCGGCCACGGCCCCGGAGCAGTCGAGCACCACGTTCGGGCCGATCCCGCCTGTGAGATCCCTGAGATACTCGGCGCGCTGCTCAGACGTGGTGTCGGCCGTGCAGAGGGTGCCGGCCGCACCGAACTCCTTGGCGAGCTCGAGGCGCGCCTTGTCGATCTCCGTGCCGATGGCGTAGACGCGCGAGGCTCCCGCCTTGAGGGCCATGGCCATGGCGAAGAGGCCGAGCGGGCCAGGGCCGACGACGAGCACGGCGTCGCCGGCGCGGATGCGCGACAGCTCGATCGCGTTGGCCGCCGTCGCGCCCGAGCACGAGGCCGCGACGAGCACCGCGGGGTCAATGGCGTCGTCGATGCGGATGAAGTGCGCCGTGCGCTGGAGATGCAGGTACTCGGCGTAGCAGCCCCGCAGATGCGGCGGCTCGGCGCACGAGAAGCTGATGCCGTAGGTCTTGCGGTGGGGGCACAACGACGGCTGCTTGCGGACAACGCAGTAGTAGCAGTGGCCGCACATGGCGCCCCGCTCCCACATCACCTTGTCGCCGGGCTTCAGAGGCCGGCCGAGCACGTCGAGCCGCTCGCCGGCGACGTCGGCGATCTCGCCCACCCCCTCGTGGCCGAGGATCATCGGCAACGGCGTCCTCGGGTCTTTGCCGTGCCACATGTGGACGTCGCTGCCGCACACCCCGGCGGCGGCGATCTTCACCAGCACCTCGCCCTCGGCGAGGGGGCACACCTCGAAGTCGGTCATCTCGAGCGGCTGCTCGAACGCTTCCAGGACGGCGGCCTTGGACTTCACGTCGATGTCTCCACGTCGCATGGGTATCGGGCGCCGGCGTCCGGCGTCGCGGCTTCTATCTTACGCAGATGGGGGGCTTTGGCAAGCTGGCGGAGCGCCGCTCAGGCCATACGCCGCCGACGGTACAGCAGGCAGGCACCCAGGCAGAGGAGCGCCGTGGCCGTCGGCTCAGGAATGACGTCCTGTGTCGCCATGAGGGTAACGCTAGCCGGGCCGTAGAGCACGCCCCAGTGGAGGCCGTCGCCCGGCAGGTCGCCTGCGACCTCGCGGAACTCGCCCTCGACCGAGCCCGCTTCGATGACGGTGAACGCCTGGCCCGGCTCGGGGACGAAGCCGTTGGTCAGCTCGATGTCGAGGATGCCGCGCAGGATGACCCTGCCCTCGACGGCCAGCAGGTCGAAGCCCGTGCCCGGCCCTTCTCCGCCGAGCTCCATCAGGAGGGTGGCATCGAGGCCCTGGGTGTAGTCGCCCGCGATGGTGATCGTGCCGGCGCTGTTCCCCGGACTGAAGACGCCACCGAGCTGGCTCACGTCGCCAACGATCGCTCCCGTGCCCTCCAGGCGACCATCGTTGACGGTCACGTCGCTGGTGACGCTGCCGTTCACCCGCAGCATGCCTTCGCTCACGGTCGTGGAGCCGGTATACGTGTTGTCGCCGAACAGCGTGACGGAGCCGGCGGTTGTCTTGGTGAGTCTGCCCGCGCCGGCGAGTTCCGACCAGATAGTCCCATCCTGAACCTGGAATCCCCCGCTGTTGGCGCGCAGCGTCCCGCCCCGGAGCTCACCACCCCCGAGAACCAGCGTGCCGATCGTCTCGCTCCTGCCGTTGAGGTCGAAGAGGCCCCCCTGCATGGCCAGGGTCGCCGAGTTCTTGACCTGCTCATCCTGGTTCAGCCGGAGAACGGCGTCCGCCCCGTTGACGACGACATCTCCACGAATCGCACTGGATCCGGCTTTCTTGGCGAGCACCACCGTGCCCGCCTCGATCTCCAACGCATTGGACCCGTTGTTGGTCACCGTGTCGCCCGTGTTGCCGAACACCAACGTGCCTTTGCCTCGTTTGATGATCGCGCCGGTGCCGCTGAGGCGGCCGTTGATCCGGAGTGTTTCGTCGCCGTATACGTCCCAGTAGAGGTCCTTGTTCACCAGGATGCGAATCCCCGGGGCGAACGTATAGGTGAATGAGCCCTGGGGGTCCGACTTCACGTGGAACGCCTGGCCGCCGGCGCCGTTGAGCCGGATCGTCTTGCGCCCGCCTCCCGTTGCCCCGTTCCAGTGCTTGGAATCGGCGACCGTGAGGTCGTGGTCCTTGCTGGGGAGGATCTCGATGCGGCCGAGGCTCCAGTTGTCTTCCACTCTCGGAGCCGCGTGGATGTTGGCCTTGGCCCCCATCCAACGCAAGCGGGCCGTCTCGTGGTTGCTCCCGACAGGCGAGCCGGAGACGCCGGGGTTGCCCCCGGAGCTCCAGTTGCCCTGGTTGGTCCAGGTGCGGTACCGTCCGTTGCCCGTCCAGGTGTGGGTGTCGGTGGGGATCCCGTTCTCCAGGATCGACTTGGTGACCCAGTTGACCTTGCCGGGGCCCACTGTCTTGTCGATCCAGCCGGAAATGGGGCCGACCTGCGGAGCGACTCCGCCGCCATGCAACACGGCGAACTGCACGTCGGGCAGGTTGCCGTATCGCTCGACGCCCCAGAGCCCGCCGCTGTCGCCGGCCTTGCCGGGCGGATCGCCAATGACGCGAAAGCTCTTGCCGCCCAGTCTGCTTTCGCCTCGCACACGATGATAGTGCAAACCGCCCGAACGACCGGCGATGGTGAAGTCGACGACGCCGTCGCTCGACCGGAAAGGCTGCTTGAGCAGCGCCACGGGCTCGACCGCGTAGATGGGGCGGTTGAGCTTCGCCAGCGCGATGTCGACGCCGGGCGCCTTGTAGACCTCGACGACGTTGCGGGTTCTGCCTCCCTGGAACACGATCTCGGTCGACCCGGCGTTGGGATTCTGGTGCTTGAACTTCGCGACGTGGTAGGCCGTGATGATCCACCTCGGATGGATCAACTGGGCGGTGCCCAGCCCGATCTTCGAGGAACCCTTGTGGTACTGCTTCCACTTCGCCACGTACGGGAAGTTGGGGTCGTGCCATGAGTCGGCCACCAGGCGACACGGCCATGCCGTCCCCAAGAGCAGGCAAAGCGCAGTTGCACTGCCCAGCCGTGAGCGCCCCATGGCTGCTCTCCTGCTGCGCGCCGCAGGTGGGTCTTCACACAGCCCAGGCCATCTCTGCCAATTGTAGGGAACAACCGGAGGGGATGTCAAGCCTCATCCGCCGGCGCATCACACCTCATCGACCTCGACGGTCCGCCGCTCCTCGATCGAGCGCTCGATGGCCTCGATGATCTGTGTCGCGGCGAGGCCGTCCTCGACGGCCGTCGCGGGGGCCTTGCCGTCGAGGATGCAGTCCACGAAGTGGTAGATGGGCATGACCACGAAGCCCTGCGGATGCCCCTGGCTCTCGAGCAGGCCGATGCTGAAGGGACGCTCGAAGCGCTTCGGGCTCGTGAAGTGCAGCATCTGGTCCGAGCAGTTCACTGAGGCGAGCGACTTGCTGCCCACAAGGTTGAACTGGAAGTCGATCAGCCCCGTCCAGCCGTTGGGCATCACCCAGCCGGTCTCGAAGGTGAAGAAGCAGTCCTCGAACTGCACGAGGGCCTGGATGGCGTCGTAGGTGTCGCAGCCGCGCCGCTTGAGGATCTGGCGGCGGGCGAGCGCGGTGACCTTCACGGCCTTCTGCCCGCCGATGAGCCAGCGGGCGAGGTCCACGGCGTGGGGGAAGAGGAACCACTGTGGGCCGCTCTTCTCCGGCCACGCGAGCATGCCGAAGGGGATCGAGAGCGGGTTGTGCATGCGGATGTAGCCCATGACGGGCTCGCCGAGCTCGCCGTCGTCGATCCGCTGCTTGAGTGCGAGGAAGGGCGGGTTCCAGTGGTTGTGGAAATCGACCATCACGGTCCGCTTCTTCTTCTTCGCCAGCGCGATGATCTGGCGGGCCTCGTCAGTCTTCGTCGTCAGGGGCTTCTCGATGAGCAGGTGCTTGCCGGCCTCGAGCAGGATGAGCGCGGCCTCGGTGTGGGCGAAGTCGGGCGTGGCGATGGACACGGCCTTGATCGACTTGTCGTCGGCGATGTCGTCCAGCGAGCCGGCGGCCTCGCAGCCGTACGCCTTGGCGACCTCCTTCGCACGCTTGCGGTTCAGGTCGAACACGGCGACGCACTGGGACCGCGCGTAGTCCTGGTACGCCTTGACGTGATTCTCGCCGAACAGGCCGCAGCCGACGATCGCGGTCTTCAGGACCTTCATCGGAGGCCCTCCTTTGCGAACGGGTCATGGGGTGGACGGAAGCTTGGCTCCGACAAAGCGTGATGCGTGATACGTGATGCGTGATCCTGAAACCAGAAGCCTCGATTCCTCGACGGTCTGTCGAGGGCCTTGCACCTTTGCTTGCGGATCAGCGCCGTCCTCCCTCTTCTCCGAGTCACGCATCACGCATCATCTACGACCAGTAGTGGAACCACAGCCCCGTGGCGACCGCCGCGTAGACCCCGGCGAACAGGTCGTCGAGCACGATGCCCCAGCCCGCGCGCAGCTTCTCCGAGCGGCCGGCGGGGAAGGGCTTCACAACGTCGAAGAAGCGGAAGAAGAAGAACGCGGCGAGAGCGACCTTCCACGGCGCCGCCGCCAGCACAGGCCCGGTGACCGCCACGAGCGCGACCATCTGGCCCGCCACTTCGTCTAGCACGAACTCGCTGGGGTCGCGCTGCTTGTAGAACTCCTGCGCCCAGCGCCCCAGGCGGATGCCGATGACGGCGAACACGACGGCGGCGATGCCGGCGGACCAGCTCAGCGCCGTCCCGCTCAGCCACAGCGCCGCCACGAGGTAGGCCGCCACCGCCCCGAGGCTGCCGACCGTGCCGGAGGCGAAGGGGAACTCCCCCAGGTAGAAGCACGTCGCGGCCCATTCACGCGGCCGGTCCATCGGCGTCCTTTCTGCTCGGCGGGTGGCCCCCCGCCCGGGCTTCCAGATCGTAGCCATCGGCGTCGGTGATCCTCACGTCTACGAACTCGCCGGGCTCCAGGCGCCGCCCCGAGACCCGGAGGATGCCGTCCACGTCCGGCGCCTCGGCGTAGCTCCGCGCCCCGTAGTGCGAGCGGTCCAGCCGCCCGTCCACCACCACCTCCACCTCGCTGCCGACCCGCGCCGCAGCATGGCGGAACGCGATGGCCTGCTGGCAGCGCATCACCGCGTCGAGCCGCTCCTCCCGCGCCGCCTGCGGCACCGACGGCCCTTCGAGCGCCGCACGGGTCCCCTCCTCTTCCGAGTAGATGAAGGCGCCAAGGCGGTCGAACTCCACCTCCTCGATGAAGGCAAGCAGCGCCTCGACGTCCGCATCGGTCTCGCCAGGATACCCCACGAGCACGGTCGTGCGCAACACCACGTCGGGGATGCGTTCGCGCAAGCGGGCGAACAGCGTCGCCATCTCGGCGCACCGCGTCCCGCGCCCCATCCGCTGCAAGATCGGGTCACTGGCGTGCTGGATGGGGAGATCGGCGTAATGGCAGAGCTTCGCCGCCGCGGTGAAGGCATCGAGGATCGCGTCGTCGAAGTGGGCGGGATGGGCGTAGAGCACGCGGAGCCACCGGACCTCGTCGATCGCGGCGAGCTGGTCGACCAGCATGGGCAGCGAGCGGCGGCCGTAGAGATCCACGCCGTAGCTCGTCGTGTCCTGTGCGATGAGGATGAGCTCGCGGCAGCCGTCGGCGGCGAGCTGGCGGGCCTCCTCGAGGCAGACCTCGAGCGGCTTCGAGCGCAGCGGCCCGCGGATGAGCGGGATGGCGCAGTAGGCGCACCGGTTGTCGCAGCCTTCAGCGATGCGCAGGTAGGCGTAGTGCCTCGGCGTGATGCGCAGGCGCGGGCCCTCGTCGCCGAAGCGCTCCTCCAGCGGACCGACGCGGACAACCGGCACCCCGGGAGCCTGCTCGAGCAACCGTTGGGCGATCTCGGGGATCTCACGCACGTCGGCCAGCCCGACCCACGCATCGACGCCATCGAGTTCCGCGCTCAACTCGCCGCCGTAGCGCTGCGCCATGCAGCCCGCGACGATCACCGCCCGACACCGCCCCCGGCGCTTAAGCGCCAGCGCCTCCTCGATGGCCTCAAGCGACTCCTCCCGCGCCGCCTCGATGAACGCGCAGGTGTTCACCACCACCACATCGGCATCCGCCGGGTCGCCGCACACCAGCCACCCCGCCTCCGCCGCCGCTCCGAGCATCCGCTCGGCGTCCACCTCATTCTTCGCACACCCCAGGCTGATCAGCCCGAGGCGGCGATGCTGCCCGCGTCGCCTCATCTCTTGCTCCGCCAGGTGAGCAGTGGGAGTGGCCGCGACGGCCTCAGCGGTAGGCCTTCGGCCGGCGGCGCACGCGCATGACGCGCACCTCCCTGACCCCGTCGTCGATCTCGTACACGACGCGGTACGCGCCCACCCGAATGCGCCAGTCGCTGGCCGAGCCGACGATCTTCCGGCAGCCGACGGGCCGCGGGTCCTCCGCCAACGCCTGAATGTGGGGGATGATCTGGCGGAAGCGATCCGCCGGGAGCCGCTTCAGGTCGCGCTCGGCGCTACGCTCCAGGAGGACCTCATACACCCTGCTCATGCTCCGCCAGGAACTCGCCGAGCGTCCTGAACTCCAGAGGCCGGCGGCGCATGTCCTGGAGGGCTTGCAGGTCCTCGACGTCTTCGGCTCTCTCTAGAAGCTCCTCGTACTCGTCAATGTCGAGGATGACCGCGGAGGGCTTGCCGTCCTCGTACACGATCGCCGGGCTCTTGCGGTATGGGGCCATCAGCATCTCTCCGAAGCGGCCATACTCATCGATGGAGCGCCGGCATTATACCGTGGCGCGCAGCGGCAATCAACGGCGGCGAACCGCTCACATGCACGCCCACTGCGGATCCTCCCTGAACTGGACGCAGCGAGCCGCGACCTGGACGCCGTGCGCATCCGCGCCAAAGCAGACGCGCCGGGAGTATGGGACGAGCGGCCTACCGCCCCGCCAGGCAGACGAGCGAGCCGTCCTCGAGCGAGGCGAAGAGCCTGCCCTCGACGGCAATCAGGCCGTCGAAGACGGGCGGGGCGTCGAGCGCCAGCTCGCCGACCTTCTTGCCGTCCCGAGGCGACACCGCCACGAGCGAGGCGCCCCGACGCCCCTCGAAGGCGTCGAAGGGCTTCTCCGGGTCGAAGACATCAGGCGGCCCTGCGACGAACAGCAGGTCCCGCGTCTTGACCATCGCGCGGATGCGGACCGCCAGCCACTGCTTCCACAGCGGCGGGTCGGCGCGGGTGTAGCCGATGAGCTTGTCCTGCCCGAAAGCCTTGCTGCCCAGTTTCATCATCCTGTCGCCGCGGCCCCACGAGTAGTCCGACTGCGGGAGCCATCGCAGCGGCGGCCGAGCGCCCTCCTCGCCGACGATCTGCGGCTCCGTCGAGTTCCTGTCGGCGAAGAGCAGGTAGCCCTCCTTGCCGGGGAAGAAGAAGCCGCTGTGGACGTTGCGGCGGTAGAAGACCTTCACCGCGTAGGTCGCCTGGTCGTCCACGACGAGCAGTTGGCCGCACTTGGGCGCCTGGTAGGCGAGCTGGAAGCCGGGCCATCGCTTCGAGTAGAGCCAGAAGGTGCGGTTGTACCACGAGCCGTCGAGCAGGCCCGACGTCGAGAAGACGTGGAGGCCCACGTCGGCCTCGCCCTTGGACGACAGGACCTTGGGCTGGACCTCTTCGAGCTGGGGTGTGAGCTTCTTCTGCCGCATGTAGATGGCGTCGCCCTCGCTGACCAGGACGTCGGAGTTGGCCCCTGGGACGAAGAAGGCGAGGTCCCGCTCGCCGTCCACCCGCCGATGGGGGCCTTCGATGCGGCCTCTGTGCACGATCCTGCCCGTGGCGGGATCGAGGCCGTAGAAGCGGATGCCGCCGTCGAGATACGTGGACCGGCCCGCGGCGACGTAAGCGACGCCGTCGCGGACGAGGACGCTGCCGTGCACCGGCCAGGCGGATTCGAGCTGGTCGAAGGCGGCGATCCGACGGTCGTGGGGCGCGGCGAGGAACCGCCACGCCAGCGCCCCGTCGCTCCCGCGCAGGCAGTAGACCCGCCCGTCGGCGGAGCCGAAGAGCACCAGCCCCCGATAGAGGGTCGGCGGCGAGTCGATCCGGCCGCCTGCGGTGAAGCGCCAGAGCTGCTTGCCCGACGCGGCGTCGAAGGCGTGTACCGTGTGGGTGTCGATCGAAGCGACCAGAAGCCTGCCGTCGGCGGCCACGGGCTGGGTGAGCCGGCCACCCAGCTTCACGCGCCACGCGGGGGCGACCATCGCGGGGACCGTCGCCGCCGTGCTGCCATGGCGGGCTGGGTCGTGGCGATAGGTAGGCCACGAAGAAGGGTCTGGTGTCGGGGTCCGAGTGGCGAGTGAAGACCCGTAGGCGGGGCCCTTCTCGAGACGAGGCGTAGCGGGCCTGCCCGACGAAGCCTTGGCGGAGGCGGGCGCGATGGCGGCGTAGCCGAGCAGCTTGCCGCCGGGCTGGCAGAAGCACTGGTCGGCCGGCACGTAGAGCATGCCATAGCACGGCATGACCCCGTGCCTACAGGCGCCGCGCAGCCAGTTGTTCTGGCCGTGGCCGTCGCCTTGAAGGTCGAGGAACTCAGCTCCCTCCATGCCGCTGATGATGTAGCGGCTGGTCGCCTTGTTGCGGTAGCAGCGGTGGTGGTGTTCCGGGCTGCGGAAGTTGGCGACGACGATCCGTTTCTTCTCTCTGCCGGTCCGCACGTCGTAGCCCACGGCGAGTGCGCGGTCGCTCTTGCCCACGCTGTTGAGCTTCGCGTCCACGGGCGCCATACCCGGCCACACAAGGCCGTTGATGACGAACAGATCGACCGCCTCGGCGCCAGAGCTCTTCGGCACTTTCCTGCCCCACAGGCGCTTGCCGTTCGCCGCGTCGTAGGCATCGAGGTTGACGCCCGCCAGGATGAGGACCACGCCGCTGCTGACGACGAGGGTGCGGCCGTTCTTCGACTTGGGCGCCGTCTGCCAGAGGGTGGCGCCGCTCTTGAGGTCGAGGCACGCCAGGGTGTTCCCTGCGAGGTAGAAGACCTTCCCGCCGTCCGCTGCGAGCATCAGGCTTCGGATCGCGGCGCCGGCCGGCTTGCGCCAGAGAACCCTGGCCGTGTCGCCGGCGACAGCGACGAGGGTCGAGACGTTGCCAGGCTTCTTCCCTCTGCGTTGGTTGACGCCGGTGGACGCCTCTCGGACGTGGGCGACGACGATGCCGTCGCAGGAGAGGATCTCATGGGTCGGCTCGGTGCCCTTGACGGTGGCGAGGGTCTGGCCCGTGGCCGCATCGAGGATCGAGAGGGGCGCGCGGAAGCCGAGGGTGGCGTAGAGCCGGCCGCCGTCGGCGACGAGGCGCCGCTGCACCTCGTTGGGCGCGGAGACGCGCGCGGCGCGGATCGTCGTCCAGTCCTTCCCCTCGAACCGCTCCTTGGCCCACTGGCGCCAGCCCCACCGCGGCAGCGGGCGCTTCCAGAGCAGCTTGCCGTTGAAGGCGTTGCGGCAGACGATCGACCAGCGTTCGGGCAGGCGCTCGTCGACGATCCCGATGAGGCCCTCGTCGAAGATGTAGAAGAGCCTGCCGCCCGACGCCACCTGCGCCTGGACGCCCGACGCCGTCTCGTGGCTGCGCAGCCACAGCGGCGGCGCCACCCACTGGAGCCGGCGCGGCAGCCCGACGACGCTGTCGTTCGCCACAGCGTTGTTCCCGGCGTCGTGGAGATAGTGCGACCACTCGTCGGTATCGGGCGACGGGGGCTTGACGGTCTTCCGCCAGCCCTCCCCTTCCCTCGCGAGCGCGACGCCGCCTGGGACGAGGACGCGGAGGATCTCCGCCATCGGCACGCCCAGCCGGCCCTCGACGACCACCAGATCGATCAGGCCGTCCGCATAGGGAAGCGCCTTGCCCGCGAGGCGCTCGACCGACACAGGGCCATAGAGCCCCTGCGCCAGCAGATGGGCTCTGGCGGCCTCGACGTCCTTCGCGCTCGCGGCGAGGCCGTGCACGGTGAACCCCTCGTCCACCCGCAGCGCGGCGGTCAGCCGCCCGTCGCCGCAGCCCAGATGCACGACGATCCCACCCCGGGTGCCCGCCTGGCGGAGGATCGCCTGCGCCGTCTCTTTCGCTCCGCCAAGAGCGCTCAGGGCGCACACCAGGCACAGAGCGGCCACAATGCACCTGCTGAGTTGGGATCTCATCATCCTGTCCTCTCTGCACAACGTAGTTGCGGTTGACCGCGCCCCTAACGCGGCCTTCGGCCGCGACCAAAGAGGAAAACTCGGGCTGGGCACACTAGCAGCCCGTGGCAGAAGTCCGTTCGGACTGCGTGCGGGTCTTCGGGCCGATCTCCGCGTTGCGAGATCTCGACGAATCCACCGATTCGCCTGCGATCTCGCGCCTTGACCTCGGCCCGAATCCCTCGCACTCGTCTGCGAAGGACTTCTGCCACGGGCTGCTAGAGAACAAAGCCAACCCCGTTGGGTTTGTTTGACTCTTCGAAAGGGCCG
>CAZDNN010000191.1:0-10515 GCA_964506385.1 uncultured Planctomycetota bacterium | reverse complement strand
GAGCAAACTGACGTGTTCGGAGCCGGCCGGCTGCGGGAACAACTGTTGCGCGTACTTCCGGATGCCGTGCTTCTCCATGATCTCTCGCAGGACATACGTGGCTTCTTCCAACCTGGCGAAGGGCAAGAAGAAGGTGACCGCGCCGGCCACGCCATCCTTGAACTCCTAGCCGGTGTTGAACCAGCGGTAATCCCAGAATTTCTGGGGCGCGTCCGGCCCTTCGAGTCGGACGCTGGGATAGCGGCCGGCGATGGATCGGATGCGCTCCACGCGATGGGCCACCTCGGCCTCGTCCACGTAGCCGAAGGTGAGGTCCACGACGGGCTGGATGCCGCGGTTGCGGGGGTCGTCGCAGCAGGCCTTGAGGTCCTCGTCGGTCATTCGCTCGAGGTCGAGGGGATGGATGTTTCGGAAGCGGAGTATGCAGATGCGGTCGCCGGGCCGGAGGGGGTGGCGGCCCTTGACGCGATGGAAGTTCACGTAGATGCCGCGGGTCGAGATATCCTCGATGTAGTAGCTGTCGGAGCCTGCGGGCGCGGCGATCTTGGCGTGGCGGCGCGAGACCCGCGTGTTGTCCGAGTAGATGTCGCACTCGGGCGATCTGCCGATGATGTTCTCACGCCGCAGGGTGTAGTACCTGGTCTTGTCGATGTTGCTGTGCAGTTGGGCTACGCGCGCCATCTCTTCTGTCCCATCCTCTCCGTATTTGGCCGGGGGGCCGTGGGGAGTGCGCCCCCATTTAAGCAGCTATCGGACGAATTGCAAGCGGGTTAGGGGCCTATCTGCCTCAGCGCGGCCTTGGCCCTGGGGGCGAAGGGGCCGGCGGGTGCCGCGTCGAGGCATCGGCGCAGCTCGGCGACGGCCCTGTCGCGCTCGCCGGCGGCCATGAGGGCGAGGCCGAGGAAGCAGCGGTAGGGGGCGACGGGCTCGGGGCCGAGGAGGGGGTCGTCGGCCACGGCCTTCGCGAGCAGGGCGCGGGCGCGCAGCGCCCTGCCTTCGAGGTGGCACACGGCGCCGAGCAGGCCGGCGTAGAGCGGATCGGCGGTGTCGGCGGCGTAGAGGGCTTCGGCGACGGCCTCCACCCGCGGCAGGTCCCTCCCTCGCGCCAGGAGGGCGAGGGCGAGGCGGTAGCGGGCGAGGCGGTGACGCGGGTCCGCGGCGACGGCAGCGTCGAGCGCCGCCAGCTCGCGGTCGCCGAGTCCGAGCTGCGCGCAGGCATCGGCCAGCTCCAGGTGCACCTCGACGGGGGCCTGGCCGAGGGCGAATGCCTTCGCGATCTCGGCCTCGCCCCGCGCGCGCTGGCCAAGCTGGATGAGGGTGAGGCCGAGGTGGATGTGGACGACGGGGTCGGGCTGGAGCGCGACGGCGCGCTCGAACGCCGCGAGCGCGGCCTCGCGGCGGCCGAGCTGGAGGTCTATCCAGGCGAGGGTGTCGAGGTTGAAGCCGGCCTGGCGCAGGGCGACGCTCCGGGCCGCCAGGCCCCGCGCTTCGGCCAGGCGCTCGCCGCGGGTGGCGTAGGCCCAGGCCAGGTTGTTCAGGTCGGTGGCCCGCTGCCGCTGCGATTCGGCCCAGGCCGTCAGCCGGCCGACGGCGTCCTTGAGGGCGCCGCCAATGGCGCTGACAAATGAGAGGGGGTCGGCGTCGCGGGGGCCGCCCTGCGGCTGGCGGAGCTGGCGGAGGGTCGGCTCGCGGACGGCGCGGCGGAGCTGGCGGATGCTCTCGGCGTCGTTGCCGAGGAAGCCGTAGAGCTGGGCGAGCTCGGCGGATGCCTCGCAGCTCGGCCCCTCGATGTCGCGGACGGCCTGGAGCGCAGCCGCGGCGTCCGCGGCGTGCTGGCGGCGGCGCGCCCAGCGCATCTCGCGGCGGCGGTCCTCGCGCAGGCTCTGGTGGAGGGTCTGGGCGAGGAGGAAGTGGACGGCGGCGTTGCGGGGCTCGTGGTCGAGGGCAGCGCGGTACTGCTCGACGGCGCTGTCGTAGCGCCCCTCGGCGACGTAGAGGGCGGCGAGTCGCGCCCGCACATTCGTCCACGCGGGGGCCATGCGCACGGCGCGCCTGAGCACGGCGACCGCCTCGGCACGGCGGGCGCTCTGGATATAGGCCGTGGCCAGGACATTGAGGTTCCGCAAGTTCGTCGGGTCGCGCATCTCGACACGGCGGGCCACGGCGACGGCGTCGGCGTAGCGCCGCTGGAGCACCAGGATGTCCGCCTTGGCGATCTGAGCGGCCAGGTGGTCGGGCCGGTCGGCGATGAGGCGCTCGGCCTCGGCCATGGCATCGGCCAGCCGCTCCTGAGCCACCAGGTTGCGGACCAGCGCGAGATGGGCCTCGGTGTAGCCGGCGAACTGCTCGAGGGCACGGCGATAGGCCGCCTCCGCCTGCTCCAGGCGCCCGTCGCTGAAGAGGCGGTCGCCCCCCAGCATCGCCTCGACCGCGCTCTGGCGCGGGTAGTCGAGGTGGGCGAACCGCGGGTCGCGGGCCGGCACTACGGCGATGCAAGTGCGGTCGCTCTCGCCCCACTCGCGCTCGAACCTGGCGAGGGAGACCCGCTTGAAGGGCGCCGTGGCGGGGTCGTGGAGGATGATCTCCCGCCGCGCGTCGTCGTAGCCGATCGCCACCACCGCGTGCCCCATGCCCATGGGCGTGAGGAACACGATGACGGGGACGCCCGCGTCGAGCTGGCGGCGCAGGCTGTCGAGGCTGCCGATGTGGGGATGCGCCTCGAAGCGGTGGCGGCGCGCCGCCTCGGGCATGGCATGCACGTGCACCCCGCCACTGTGGCCGTGAAGCTGGCGGAACAGCTCCTCCTGGTCCACCTTGCGGCCGAAGTGACGGAGCACCATGCCCAGTGCCGCCGCCGCGCACTTCGGGCCGACCTGGCGGATATAGGGCACATCGTCCACCACCCGCCGCTGCCCCGTCTCGCGGACGCCGCGCTCGACCCCCCGCAGCTCCAGGCGGTGCTTCCACGGCGGCAACTGCGCCTCGTTGCCCTCGCCGTCGCGCAGGGTGATGTTCGTCGTCACGTCCACCTGCACGAGCACGCGCCGCCGGAGGTCGAAGACCTGCTCGGCCCAGCCCTTGACCGCCATCACCTCGAAGGCCGTCGCCACCCCGTTCGCCGGCTTCTCGTACTCGATCGACTTCGTCAGGTACGCCCTGCCGCGGCGGACCCGCTCGAAGTGCACGACCCCGGCATAGAGCCGCCCCAGCTCGGCCCACGCTGCCTCGCGCCACCGCTGGCCCGGCCACCGCCGCGTCGGCAGCGCCGGGCCGTGGAGGAACTGCACGAGCCACAGGAGCTGCGCGAACTCCCGAGGCGGGCCGCCCGGCGGCTGCCCTACGTCCACCAGCCCGAAGACGTTCGAGCACGTCACCGCCAGCCGCGCCTTCGCAAAGTCACGGCCACCCTCCACTGGCCGGCCCCCGACCTCCGTCACCTCGAGCGTCGCCTCCACCAGCCCGCCCGGCTGCACCGCCTCGACCACATAGCGGAACCCCACTTCCGCCGCCGTCTCGCGCGGCACCCCGCCGTCGGTCGTGTAGCGGTAGAGCAGCACATCGCCCGGCTCCAGGCGCGGCTCGAGCAGCCAGCCCTCGCCCTCGCGCTCGGGCGGGTCGCCGACGTCGAAGCTCTCCGGCGCAAGCTCGAGGAGGCGCTCGAGCGCGTCGCGGGCGGGGCCGAACTCGCCGCGCTCGACACAGGCCCGCGCGAGCCCCTCGTGGTGGCGCGGCGTCTTGGGCTGAAGCGCGATGGCCCTGCGGTAGTGGTCGATAGCCTTAGCGAAGTAGAGGCCCTCGAGGGCCTGCGCGCCGAGCAGCGCGTGGCGATCGGCGTCCACCGCCGCTGGGCCTGCCACGTCGGCAGCGGCGTCGAGTGCGGCCTTCGCCTCACTCGCCCGGCCGTCGGCGCGGAGGATGCCGGCCAGCTCGACCCGGGGCGTCAGATAGCTCGGGAATCGGGCGATGCAGGCGCGGAGCTTCTCCGGGTCGCCCCCCGCCTGGTACCTCGCGGCGAAGGCCGCGCGCGGCAGCTCACCGGCGGCGACCGCCTCGGCATCGGCGAGCACCCAGCCCGCCTCGCGAGGCAGTTGCGCGGGCGAGCGGGCGAGGAGCCGCGCTGCCCCGGCCGCGTCGCCAGCCAGGACAAGCGCCGCGGCGCAGCGGGAGCGGGCATCCACGTCGCCGGGGCGCAGCGAGCACAAGGCGGTGAAGGCCCGGGCGGCATCGGCCGAGCGGCCTGCGGCCAGGCAGCGCGCCGCCAGCGCGCGGAGCACGACGGCGGAGGTCGGCGACTCAACCCGCGCCCGCTCCAGCCGCGCCAGCGGATCGGGTGCCCCGCCGTGCTCGGCCTCGTAGCAGAGGCGGAACGCCTCGCCGCTGAGCCTTCGGGCAGCCATCTCGGCGATGGCCTCGGCCCAGACCTCAGCCCCCAGGCGACTGGCGCTGCGGTGGTGGCCGCGCATCAGGTAGCGGGCGGCCAGACGCCGGCTCGCCTCGGCCGCGAAATCGGACCGCTCGCCGTAGCGCAGCGCGCACTCGAGGGGCCGCTCCGCCTCGGCGTAGCGCCCCTGCGCCCAGAACAGGTCGGCCAGTGCCCACCACAGCCGTCCGCTCCGCCGACACGCGGACAGCCCCCTCTGGAGCGCCTGGAGCGCGTCGCGAGCCCTGCTCTCCCCGCGACGCTGGGGTGTCGCCGCCTCCCGTCCCGAGGCTGGAGCATCGGGACGAGTGTCGCGGGATGACGCACGGATGACGCGGACCAGCTCGGCCCAGGCGTCCTCGCTCTCGGGCCCGAGCTCGGTGGCTCGGCGCAGGGTCGCCTCCGCCTCGGCCCGCCGCCCCGCGAAGGCGAGCGAGCGGCCGAGCTCGACGCGCGCCCCGGCCGACCCGGGCCGCAGAGCGACCGCCTGCTCAGCCGCGGCGACGGACGCCGCTGCGTCCGCCATGGGCTCGGCCCGCAGGAGCCGCGCCAGCTCGACCCAGCCGCGGTAGAGCCGCGGATCCAGCTCGACCGCCTTGCGGTAGAGGCGGCGCTTCCTGCGGGGCTCGTCGGTCGCGTAGCCGACGGCGAGGTGGAGCAGGCCGCTCTCAGGCTCGGCCCCGAGCCGCTGCTCGTACTCCGAGCGCACCACGGCCCGCGCCGTGCGGCTGCGGACGTCGATGTAGAGGAGATGGGCGTCGGCGAGGTCGGGCGCGCGGCTCAGCAGATCCACGAGCGCCGCGACGGCCTGCTCCGTGCGGCCCGCGTCGGCCAGCTCGCGGGCGCGCCCCAACTCCCGCGCCGCCTTCGCCGGCGAGATCGTCGCCCCCGCCGCCGCGGCCGCCGCGTGCAGCATCCACACACAGGCTGCCAACCGCCAGCGTCTCACCACATCGCCCTCAGATCCAGGGAAGCACGTCCTCGGAGCCGGAGTATACCACCTGCCCCCCAGCGCGGCAACTGCCCCCACGCGCGCGAGCATGAGCCGCGGCAGCCGGAAGCGCGCCCACGTCGACCCCCTGTTCGCTCACGCCACCATTCGCGGCATCGATCCCAGGGACCTGGTCCTGCTCTCGTTCTCAGCTCTCCTGCCGTCTTGAGGCATCGCTGCCGAGGATCGCGATGGCGTGAACGATTCGTCGAACGATGCCGTAAGCGACCTGGGAGTTCCTCGCGCCGCCTCGTCTCCCACCATCCGGGGCCAGGCTCCACGCGCGCGCCGCAGCCTTCACGGCAACGCCGTGGCGGTGAGGCGCGCCGCTGGGAAAAGATATCGGACCTCATGAGGTGTGAGATCTTTTCCCAGCGCCGCCCACTGGCGCAACGCGGCCGACCACCTGTGGAGGCCGGGCTCCCCAGTCGCCAGGTGGGCAGAGAAACCTGCTCGGCGAGCCGCACGGCGAGTCGCCGACCACAGCTTTTCTCTCCCCTCTCTGCTCACCACCTTCCATAGCCGCTCACGACGCACCTCCTGCGCCCCCGCCGCCGCGCCCAACCAAGAAGTTCTCGGACGGGGACTGGGCGGAATCCCTCTTCCAAGAGGATTCCCCCAGCAGATAGCTGGATAAGTGGAGGGATGAGAGAAGACGTCAGGGTGGACGCCCCGCCTTCCCAGCCATCCACCCATCCATTCCTCCATCCGTCGACTACCGCTCCGGAAACACGTTGCAGCCCTTCGGCATCGTCCACGCCTCGGACGCGCCGACCTTGACCTGCCGTCGCCATTGGCGGACCAGGCGGCCGGCGGCGGTTCTGGCCGGGAAGCACAGCGTGGTCAGGCTCATGCCTTGCAGGGGCGTGAGGTCCGCGACGTGCGTGTCGCCGGAGTTGAGCGCTTCGAGCGGCATGCCCTTCAGCGGGCGCAGATCGCTGATGCGAGTGCGACCGACGGTGAGGGTCCTGAGCTTCAGCCCGGCGAGGGGCGCCGGGTCGCTGACACCGGTGCCATCGATGGTCAGGGTTTCTAGCAGCAGTCCGCGGAGCGGGTCGAGCCAGCGGACACGGGAGCGATTGTGATGGATCTCTACGCGCAGCGGCCTGCGGAAAGTGAGGGGCCTCTGCGGAGAATGAGAGGTCGCCCCGGGGCGCGGGCCGGCGCGAAGAGGGCTTGATTTGGATCGCGGGGGCAGGGAGAATAGATGGTGGCTGGAGAGGAGGTTGGAGCATATGTGGGATTACTCTCCGAAGGTGATGGATCACTTCCGCAACCCGCGCAACGTCGGGGACCTCGAGAATGCCGACGGCGTAGGCGAGGTCGGCTCGATGGCCTGCGGCGACATGCTGCGGCTGGCGTTCAGGCTCGACGACGAGGGGCGGATCGCCGAGGTGAAGTTCAAGACCTTCGGCTGCGCGAGCGCGATCGCCTCGGCGTCGGCCTTCACCGAGCTGATCAAGGGCAAGACGGTCGAGGAGGCTCTGGAGGTCACGAACCAGGACATCGCTGACTACCTCGACGGCCTCCCCGAGCAGAAGATGCACTGCTCGGTGATGGCCCGCGAGGCCTTCGAGGCCGCGGTCGAGAGCTATCGCTCGGGCGGCGAGGTCAAGCGGATGCTCGAGGGCGAGGTGGTGTGCGTCTGCTACGGTGTGACCGAGCCGGAGATCGAGCGGGTGGTCCGCGAGAATGACCTCGAGACGGTCGAGGCGGTGACGAACTACTGCAAGGCCGGCGGCGGCTGCCGCGGCTGCCACGGGCAGATCGAGGCGATCATCGCGCGGGTCCGCGGCGTGAAGCCCGAGCCCGAGACGACCCCGCCCAGGCCCAGCCGCCGCCTGACCACCATCCGCAAGATCCAGCTCATCCAGGAGACCATCGACCGCGAGATCCGCCCAATGCTCCAGCAGGACGGCGGCGACATCGAGCTGATCGACGTGGAGGGCAACACGGTGATCGTCTCGCTGCGGGGCCACTGCGCGTCGTGCCGCGCCGCCGAGTTCACCCTCGAGGGGTTCGTGGGCGCCAAGCTCCGCGAATTCGTCTCCCCCGACCTCGTCGTCGAGCAGGAGGAGGCCCCGGCATCATGAGGACGGTCTACCTCGACAACAACGCGACGACGCGGGTGGACCCCGAGGTCCGCGACGCCATGATGCCCTTCTTCTGCGACCAGTATGGCAACGCCTCGTCGATGCACACCTTCGGCGGCCGCAACAAGGCACACATCGACCGCGCCCGCGAGCAGGTGGCGGCGCTGCTCGGCTGCGAGCCCGCCGAGATCGTCTTCACCTCCTGCGGCACCGAGAGCGACAACACCGCCATCCGCGGGACCGTGGATGCCCTGGCCGGCCGCAAGCACCACCTCATCACCACCCGCGTCGAGCACCTCGCCGTCCTCAGCGTCTGCCAGTACCTCGGCAAGCGCGGATACCGCGTGACCGAGCTGCCCGTGGACGGCGACGGCATGCTCGACCTCGATCAACTCGCCGACAGCATCACCGACGACACCGCGATCGTCAGCATCATGTGGGCGAACAACGAGACGGGCGTGATCTTCCCCATCGAGGAGATCGGCGAGTTGTGCCACCAGCGCGGCGTCACGTTCCACACCGACGCCGTCCAAGCCGCCGGCAAGCTGCCCATCAACCTGCATCAGCTCCCAGTGGACCTCCTGTCGCTCTCCGGGCACAAGCTCCACGCGCCCAAAGGCATCGGAGTCCTCTACATCCACAAGGGCACCCGCATCAGCCCCTTCCTCATCGGCGGACACCAGGAGAACAACCGCCGCGCCGGCACCGAGAACGTCCCCTACATCGTCGGCCTCGGCAAGGCCTGCGAGCTGGCCGCTGCGCACCTCGAAGACGAGCGGACCCGTGTCCGCGCACTCCGTGACAAGCTCGAGCGGGGCATCCTCGCCACCTGCCCCGACTGCTTCGTCAACGGCGCCGGCTCGCCCCGCCTGCCCAACACCTCGAACATCGCCTTCGAGTTCATCGAGGGCGAGAGCATCCTCCTCATGCTCGACCAGCATGGGATCTGCGCCTCGAGCGGCTCGGCCTGCACCTCCGGCTCCCTCGACCCCTCCCACGTCATGCGCGCCATGGGCGTCCCATTCACCGCCGCCCACGGCTCCACCCGATTCTCCCTCTCCCGCTACACCACCGAGGCCGAGATCGACTACACCCTCGAGCGCGTCCCCCCCATCATCCACCGCCTCCGCGAGCTCTCCCCCTTCGTCGCCGCCCCGTAGCCAGGCCCTCCGGCAGATCCTCTTACAGAGCCCACCGTGTGGCAGCGCTGGTCCGGCGGGGCGATAACCGAAGGTTGGCAGGAGGGATCTATTTCCGGTTTTGCGCAAAACCGAAAATGCCAGCGCCGACGCGCCCGACGCTCACTTGCCAAGTGGCGCGTCTCCTGGCCGACCGTCCCGTTGGAGCGATGGATCGGCGACACCACGGCTGGCGCCCGCAGGGAGCAGCATCAGCCTTTGATCACGCCGAGCGGATGGAGCCGGACGACCTTCCGGGCGAGGCCGGCGCGGTGGACGACGTCCACCACGGTGTCGATGTCCTTGTAGGCGTCGGGCTGCTCCTCGGCGATGCCCTTCCAGCCCGGAGCGCGGACGACGATGCCGCGGTCGGCGAGAGCACGCACGATGTCGCGGCCGTGGGCGATGCGGGTGGCCTGGCGGCGGGACATGGTGCGGCCGGCGCCGTGGCAGGTCGTGCCGAAGGTCTCGTCCATCGCGGCCTGGGTGCCGACGAGCAGGTAGGAGTTGGTGCCCATGTCGCCCGGGATGATGACGGGCTGGCCGATGGCGCGATATGCGGCGGGCACCTCGGCGTGGCCCGGCGGGAAGGCGCGGGTGGCGCCCTTGCGGTGGACGCAGAGGGTGCGCTCGCGGCCGCCGACGGTGTGGCGCTCGAGCTTCGCGTTATTATGGGCAATGTCGTAGATCAGCGACATGTCGAGCGCGTCGGCCGGGCGCCGGAAGAACGCCTCGAATGCCTCGCGGACCAGGTGCATGAGCACCTGGCGATTGGCCCATCCGTAGTTGGCGCCGCAACGCATCGCGCCGAGGTAGGACTGGCCCTCCGGAGAGTTCACTGGCGCGCAGCAGAGCTGGCGGTCGGGCAGCGCGATGCCGTAGCGCTCGGCGACCTTGACGAAGCGGTGGACGAACTCGTCGCAAATCTGATGGCCGAAGCCGCGCGACCCCGAGTGGATCATCACGCACACCTGGCCGACCTCGAGGCCGAAGGCCGCCGCTGCGTCCTCGTCGAACACCGTGTCGATGGCCTGGACCTCGACGAAGTGGTTCCCCGAGCCGAGCGTGCCGCACTGGCCGGCGCCGCGCTGGTAGGCGCGGTCGGAGACCTGATCGGGGTCGGCGCCGTCCATGCAGCCGCCGCTCTCGGTGTGATCGAGGTCCTCGGTGCGGCCGAAGCCCTTGGCGACGATGAAGCGCGCGCCCTCGACACACAGCCGCCGCTCCTCCTGCCGCGAGAGCTTGACGCGGCCCGTCTTCCCCACGCCCACCGGGATCGTGCCGTAGAGCTGCTCCACGAGCTCGCGGATGTGGGGGCGGACCTCCTCCTCCCGCAGATTCGTCCGCACCAGGCGCACACCGCAGTTGATGTCGTAGCCCACGCCGCCTGGGGACACGACGCCGCCTTTCTCGGGGTCCGTGGCCGCGACGCCGCCGATGGGGAAGCCGTAGCCCCAGTGGATGTCGGGCATCGCCATCGACCAGCGCACGATGCCTGGGAGGAACGCCACGTTCGCGACCTGCTCGGGCGCGTTGTCGCTGGTGATCTGCGGGAGCATCGCCTCGTCGGCGAAGATCATCCCATCGACCCGCATCCCGTCCTTGTATGTGCGGGGGATTCGCCAGCGGCACTCGCCGACCTGCTCGATCGGCCCGTGCCAGCTTCGGTCCTTCGGCTTCCCGCCCTGCCGCGGGCGTCCTTTGCCCTTCTTCATGGCGTGACCCTCCTGGTCTGCTCTGGGAGGGCGAGGCTCCTGCCGAGCCGCGTATCCCTCCTCGTCTGCTCTGGGAGGGCGAGGCTCCTGCCGAGCCGCGTATCCCTCCTCGTCTGCT
>CAZDNN010000190.1:0-10580 GCA_964506385.1 uncultured Planctomycetota bacterium | reverse complement strand
GCGGGTGGCGGGGTCGAGGTCGCTCGCGTAGAGCTGGAGCTCCACGGAGACGGCGCCGCCGAGGTGGATCTGGACGCGCCCGATGGGCCGCTGGAGGGCGTAGGGGTAGACCCGCGCGGGCTTCTCGTCCACTGGGGAGATGTAGACGGCGCCGTCCTGGATGGTCATCTTCGCGCCGGCCACGCGGGCGAGCCACTCGAAGGCCTTGTCCCCCGTCATCTCCTGCACCCGTACCGTCACGGTCCTCTCCTTGTCCACGGCGGGGTCGAGGATGACGTTGACGTTGAGCAGTTGCTGCATGAACGCCATGGCGTCCTTGAGCGGCGTCTCGACGAAGTCGAAGCTGACCTTCTTCGCCTCGAGCGCTTTCGCCAGTTTGGCTTCCTCGGCGGTGGGCGGCTTGCCCTTCGCCGTCTCCGTCTGCGCGGCCCATGCCGTGCAGGCACCCACGAGCAACACGGCTACCAAGACCCTGAGCACTCGTCCCATCGTTCCGTCCTCCAACTGCTGTCGGTCGTTACGCCGCGGCGCTCGTCACGCCCCGCCGCCAGGGCAGTGTGGAGAGCCGTCGGCGCGTGTCCTGCGGTGATCGGGGCTGCGGCCCGTCACTTTGGACGGGGCGCGGCCCGGTTGTGTTCCGGCTCTGACGTCAGTGCGCCGGCCATGGCGGAGGGGCCGGCCGTGGGTTCCGGCCACGGGCGCGGGCTGTTGTGCCTGGGCCGCGCCACGATCAGGTAGGTGCCGTCGATATGGCCCATCATGACGGCGTGGGTCGCGAGCCGCCCGCCGGGGAGCTCGGCAGCGTAGCTGGCGGTCTCGGTCTCGACGGGCCGGCCTTCACGCATGTCGGCGATCTCGGGCACGGGGCTCGGGCCGCCGCCATGGCCCGCCGTGGGGCGGCCCAGGAGCGCCCAGAGGCCCGCGCACAGGGCCACGATGGCTGCGCCGGCGAGGGCGGCCCTCACGACCCGACGGCGCCGGCGCCGGGCGCGGACCGCCGCCACGACGCGGTCCGCCAGGTCGGGCGGCGCCGTGGGGGCGGCCTGCTCCAGCAGGGCGTCCAGCTCTCGGTCATCGGTATCCACGGGTGGGAGCTCCGTTAGAGGTAGTCCTTGAGCGCTTCTCTCAGTATCTTGCGCGCCTTGTGGACGCGCACGCGGTAGGCCTCGGCCGAGCATCCGAGCAGCTTGCCCGCCTCGGCGGAGGTCAGGTCGGTTTCCATCGCCAGAGCCAGCGCCTCACGGTAGAGGGGTGAGAGGTTCGCGATGGCGCGGTCAATGGCATCCTGAAGCTCCAGGAGCGATGCCGTCTGGGCAGGGGGCCTCGTGTCGGGGAGGTCGGGGGGCAACGAGGAGAGCTTCGTCCGCTTGCGCCGCCAGTATCGCTGGACGGCCCGCATGAGGATCGTGCGGATCCAGGCGCGGAAGGCGCCGTTGTCTCGGAGCCGGCGAATGCCATCGACCGCCTCCACGAAGGTTTCCTGGACCAGTTCCTCGGCCACGCCTCGCCGGCCCGTGAGGCGCCACGCCAGGCGCATCAGCCAGTCCTCGTGGGCCGCGACCAAATGGCGCCAGCCCTCCTCGCTGCCGCGCTTGGCCGCCAGGACCCATTGGGCTTCGTCGCAGCCCGGCTGCTCCATCCCTCTCACACCTCACTGGTGGCCGCATGTAGCATTACGTTAACCGATCTTCATCTTTTTTTCACCCCGCCGCCCTCCCGCGTCACAGCAACCACGCAAGCGCGATGGCCAGCCCAACGCCCACCAGGGCTGCCGCCGCCACGGCGAGGGCCGCGAGCACGGGCCGCCGACGGGCGAGAAACGCCAGGTGCGAGGTCACCGCTCGTCCGAGACGGGCCTTGGAGGCGCCGCGGGCCCTGGCCCGCAGATGACCCGGGATTTCGGCTACTCGCAGCCCGCGGTCGAAGGCCTGCCCGAGGATCTCCAGGTGGATCTCTTTCCTATCTTGCGTCAACTCCAGGACTTCGAGCGCCGCGCGGCGGTAGCCGCGGACGATGCAGGTCGAGGTGTAGATCCGGTGGGGCCAGGCCAGACGCAGCAGCCAGTTGCCGGCCTTGCTCGCCAGAAGTCGTTTTGCAGGCACGCCTTGCGTCGATCCGCCAGGCATGTAGGCCGAGACGAGCACGATGTCGGGCGGGTCGGCGGCGGCCAGGGCTTCGTGGAGGCGGAGGATGTGGCCTGGCTCGTAACTCAAGTCGAAATCGATGGTTACGATGACATCGCCCCGCGCGGCCTCGAAGCCGGTGCGCAGCGCCCTCCCACGCCCGGCGTTCGGCGTGTAGCCGAGGACCCGCAGATGAGGCTCTTCGTTGCGCAGGGCCTCGGCCCGCGCTCGCGACTCGTCGGTGCTGCCGTCATCGACGACGATCAGCTCCCAGGAGCCGGGGAACCCGGCGAGCGCCTCTTCCACCGCGCTCACCGTGCCCGCGACGTTCTCCGCCTCGTTGTACATGGGCGCGATGACCGTCAGATCCACACGGTCGGACACGGTGCCGTCGCCTCCAGAGGCCGTCGCGTTGCCTCAGTATCGGAGCTTATACCACGTGACGCCGACCATCACCAGCAAGAGGCCGATGCCGGGAACGACGTGGGGGATGATGTTCCCCACCAGATGAGAGAAGGCCACGGCCTGGACCTGGCTCAGGGCGATGCCGACCGCGATGAGCATCAGAACCCGCCGCGCCCGCACTCCGTCGCGTGACCACAGCCACCCGACCGCCGGGATCAGCGGCAGCAGCACGACCAGGCTGTAGTGGTACGCCTGCTGGGGCATGGCGACCATGAAAGGGAAGTAGAGGAGCGTGTGGACCACCCACGCGGTGTCGTCGCGGCGCTCCCCTTTGAGCCGGTCGGCGTAGCTCGAAGCCAGGAACAGGCTCACGTAGGCCAGGACGGCCAGCACCCGCCACGTCTTGTGCCCCAGCGACAGCCCGAGCGCCCCGAGGCCCTCGCCGAGGAAGGTGAACGTGGCGACGATGCTCCCGTTCTCGCTCAGGTCGAACAACGTGAGACGCTCGAAGGTCCGCAGCCCGAACTCCATCCACACCCCGGGCACAACGAGGAACGCTGCCAGCAGCACAACCCCCGCGGCGGCCAACTCCTTGCCCCTGCGGCGGTGCACGAGCGGGATCGCCAGCAGCACGGGATACACCTTCGTCGCCACCGCCAGGCCCAGACACACGCCGGACGCCAGCGGGCGCCGCCCGCTCCACCACACCGCCAGCATCATGAGCGCCAGGACGACCGAATCGATGTTCACCCGATCGAGCAGGAAGTGGAAGGGATAGCTCAGCAGCACGGCGACCACGCCGAGCGCGAGGAGCCAGCTCGCCTCGTCACTCCTGCGTCGGTAGAACAGCGCGATGGCCAAGGCATACGAGCCGAAGAGCGCCACCAGCACGAGCGCCGCCGCGATCCTCACGGCGCGGGGCCACGCCAGCAGGCTCAGCGGCACGTTGGCCAGTGCGGGCAGCGGCGGCGTGACGTAGCGCGCCACCTCGTACGGGCTCTTGCCCGCGGCGAGCGCCTGCGAGGCGTCGTAGAAGTCGCGGTAGTCCAGGCCGAAGAAGTACGGCTCCACGTATGTCGGCGCCGCCCCCCGCGCCGCGCTCCAGACCTGGACCACGGCCATTTGCGCCGCGAGGATCGCCACAATCACGACGGCAGGGAAGAGCGAGCGATCGCGGAGCATGGCCTCTCCGGAAAGGGGTGTCACAGGCTGCGATTATGGCCACGGGGCGCAGGAATGCAAGTGGAGAAGACGGCGCGTGATGCGTGATACGTGATGCGTGATACGTGATGCGTGATGCGTGATGCGTGATGCGTGACCAGAAGGGAGCAGGATGGAGGCGAGGGCCCCCAGCCGTGGTCTGTGGGCAGGTGGCCACTCGGCAGCGTGCAACAGGCACAAGGGGGGAAACGGGGGTACCCGCCTCGCAAGCAACCCCTACGGCCGTCGCGCTTCTTCTCCGCTCACGCATCACGCATCACGTATCACGCGCCCCGCATCACGCATCACGCCCTCTCCGCCCCCGCCCCTTCGACCGCCGGCGCCTCTCCCCCATGAGAATCCCATGCTGCCGCAGCCGCTCGGCGTCCGTGCGGGCGACGGGGATCGGGCGGCCCTCCGGGTCGATGCCCGCATAGTACATGGCCGTGGCGACCGTGCCAGGGGTGGGAACGAAGCACTGGACCTGCCGGGGCCGCCACCCCCGCGCCTTCAGCCAGCGGGCCAGCTCGCGCATGTCGTCGTCAGTGCAGCCAGGGAAGGCGCTTATCAGGTAGGGAATGACGTACTGCTCCTTGCCGGCAGCGGCCGACTCGCGCTCGAAGAGCGTGAGGAAGCGCTCGAACTGCGCGAAGGGCGGCTTGCGCATCAGGCGGAGCACGCGGTCGCAGCGATGCTCGGGCGCGAGCTTGAGCTGCCCGCCGACGAACTCGCGGACCAGGGCACGGGCGTACCCCGGCTCCCGCATCGCCAGGTCGTGCCGCACCCCGCTGGCAACCCGCAGATGCTGGACGCAGGGAAGCCGGCCGATGCGGCGCAGCAGCGCGGCCAGGGCCTCCTGATCGGGCTGGAAGTGGCCGCAGACGCTGGGCGTCAGGCAGCTCGTCCGCTGGCAGGCAGCGGGGTCGCCGGTGCAGACGGCGCCCCACATGTTCGCCGTCGGGCCGCCGACGTCGCTCAGGCTCCCCCGCCAGTCCGGGTGTGCGGCCAGCCGCTCGACCTCGCCCATGATGGAATCGGCGCTTCGCGAGCGGATGCGCCGCCCCTGGTGCAGCGCGAGCGAGCAGAACGAGCAGCCGCCCCCGCAGCCACGATGGGTGGTGACGCTGAACTGGATCATCTCGGCCGCGGGGACCGGCTCGGCGTAGCACGGATGGGGCTGGCGGGTGAACGGCAGGGCGTAGAGGGCATCGAGCTCCTCCGTCGTCAGCGGCTCGGCCGGCGGCGCGATGACGATGCTCTGGCCGTCGGCGTCCTGCACGGCCCAGGCCGCGCCGTGGTGCACCTGCCGCTCGATGGCGAGGGTCGCCGCCATCAGTCGCCGCGGGTCGCTGGCGATCTCCCCGTGCGACGGCAGCCGCACCACGTCCGCCCCCGCCGGCACATCCCCCTCACCCCCGGCGAACACAGTCCCGCGAATGCCTCGAAGCAGGCCCTCCTTCTCCAATGTGGGCGGGGCGTCTCTGCCCCGCGTCTTCTCACCAAGGCGGCTTGCCACCTCCAGAATCGCCCTCTCCGCCATCCCGTAGACCAGCAGGTCCGCCTTGCTGTCGAGCAGGACGCTCCGCCGCACCTTGTCCTGCCAGAAGTCATAGTGGGCGGCCCGCCGCATGGAGGCCTCGACCCCGCCGATGACGACGGGCAGTCCGGGGAATGCCTGGCGGGCGAGGTTGGCGTAGACGAGGGTCGCCCGGTTCGGCCTCGCCCCTGACCTGCCGCCTGGGGTGTAGGCATCGTCGCGCCGCTTCTTGCGGAAGGCGGTGTAGTGCGCCAGCATCGAGTCCAGCGCACCCGCCGTCACGCCGGCGAAGAGCCGGGGCCTGCCCATCCTGGCGACGCCGTCGGGGGAATCCCACCGGGGCTGCGCCACGATGCCCACGCGGAAGCCGTGGCTCTCCAGCCACCGCCCCAGCAGCGCCGCGCCGAAGGCCGGGTGGTCCACATAGCCGTCGCCCGTGACCAGGAGCACGTCCAGCGCGTCCCAGCCGCATCGGGCCATCTCATCGCGTGTGGTCGGCAGCCATTCGGCCATGGGAATGCCCGTGACGCGTGGAGCGGGTGACAGGGTCGGGCCTCAGCGTCGCGCGCCTGCCTGCCTGCGGAGCTCGGCGAGCGCTGCGCTGACCTCGGCGAGCGCGGGCCTCGGTACGCGGCCCTGCTCGACGAACTGGGCGGTGATGCGCTCGGCCCAGGCCCGCCACTCGGCGAGCTGCTCGGCGGTGGGCGCGACGAAGGTCTTGCGCTGCTTGCGGAGGATCTCGAGGGCCTTGGCCGCGTGCTCGCGGCCCGCCGCGTCCAGCTCTGCCAGGGCGCGGGCGCAGACGTCCCGCACGATCTCCCGATCCGCCGTTGGGAGCTTGCCGAATGCCTTCCCACCGACGACGAGCAGGGTGTAGCTGTAGAGCAGCGGCAGGTCGGTGACGTACCGCAGGCGGGTGTGCCACTGGAGGATGATGGCGCCCACGGGGGGCATGACCACGGCGTCAACGACCCCGCTCTTGAGCCCGTCGCGGACGCCGGCGATGGGGAGCTCGACGGGTGTGATGCCCCAGGCCTCGCCGGCCTCCGCCGCCTCGATTCGCGGCGGCACCCACATCTTGCGTTCCTTCAGCTCCGCGACGCTGCGGACCGGCGCGTTCGACAGGATGTAGGCGAAGCCGCCACCCGCCACGCCCAGGGCCGCCCAGCCGCGCTCGCCGAGGGCCGCGACCAGCTTCGGGTCCCGCTGGCGACGGATGTGCTCGACCTCGTCGAGGGACCGGAAGAGCAGGGGCAGGGAGTAGACGAGGCAGTCGGGGCACTCGCGGGCCAGGCTGGTGCCGGCGACGATGGCGCCGTCGAGCTTGCCCTCGCGGATCCTGGCGAGGACCTCGCGGTCGTCGCCCTCGACGCCGTTGGTCAGGAGCCGGACGGTGATGCGCTTCCCGGTCCGCCGCTCGATCTCGTCACAGGAGGCGAGCAGCGTCTTGACGTAGCTCGAGCGCCGCGGGAGCATCGTGGCGAGCCGCAGCTCGGCGGCCGTCCCGACGCGAGTCAGCAGGAGAGCCAGCAGCGCCCACAACGCTACCTTCGGCCGCAACCAAGCGCGAAGAAAACGCCGGGCCAGACATGTTACCGTCCGCGTTCGGGGGTTCGCCACCGATCGAGGAGCGCGCCACGGGAACGTCGTTTGCCATGTCCGCTGCAAACCCAACCGCGGCTTGGGTTTGGCATGCCTGGCCCGACGTTTTCTTCGCGGAGAGAAAGGTCTTGCACGTTCGTGATACACAGCAGCGTATCGCATGGTTACCTGTCCATCTCGCGGCGGCTGCCGCCGAACCACCCGTCGGCGGAGTCGAGGAGTTCTCTGGCCTTGCGCCGGGCGAGCGCATTGGTGAGAGCGTGCCCCGGCGCGTCGTCGCCTCGCGCAAGCACCTCGCGCAGCAGGCGGTCGTGGAGCCCGCGGTCGAAGGCCCGGCGCGCGTAGTGCTGCGCGAAGAGCACCTTGTGCATGGCGTCCCGTCCGCCGGCAAGCTCGATGGCGCGGAGGAAGTGCCTGCGGCCATCCTCGGGGCGCCCGCCGAGGCCCTCGGGGAAGGCCGAGCGCAGGACCCCGAGGCAGAGATGGGCGCCGCCGTCGCGGTACCCCTCGTCTAGCGCCACGACGCGGGCCATGATGGCCTCGACGCGGCCGAGCTCGGCGACCGCCTCGAGGTCCTCTCCGCGGCTCAGGATCCAACCGGCCCACGCCGTGCCGAGAGCGTAGAGCGCCGGCACGTCGCGCCTCGCCATCGCCGCGAGCCGGGCCTCGAAGTTATCGAAGCCCATCGTCCTGAGCGCTTCGCCTGGGCCGAGTGCGCGGAAGGCGTAGGCGAGCGCCCGGCCGCTGAGCCGCGCGGCGCGGGGGCTTCCGGGGTCGAGGAACGCCGCGGCGTAGGCGGTGTAGAGCTCGGCGCCGGTGCGGAGCAACTCGCGGTTGCCGGGCTCGCCCTGGATGAGGCCGTCCACCATCAGGAGGCAGGCGGGGGCGCCCTGCTCAACGGTCTCGGGGTCGGGGTGGTCGAGGATGGCGGCGGCCAGCGCGCGGCTCGTCCGCCGGCGCTCGGCACGCGCCAGCCACGAGCAGCCAGCCAGCAGGACCAGCGCCGCCGCGCCGGCGAGCGAGCCACGCCACCACGCTGATGCGCTCAGGGCTGCCATGGGTCCCCCACGCGAAGCCGCCGGATCAGGTACGGCAGGAGCACGAGATCGCCCACGAGCGCGACGAGCATCGTGAACGCCGTGAGAACGCCGAACCAACGAATGGCGGAGAAGCCGGAGAAGACGAAGAGCGAGAAGCCTGCGGCGATGATCAGCGAGGTGAAGACGATGGCGCGGCCGCACGACGCGAGGCTCTGGCCGATCGCCTCGCCGAGGGGCCGGCCGCCGCGGCGCTCGGCGCGATAGCGGGTCATGAAGTGGATGCCATCGTCCACCGCGATCCCGATGGCGACCGCCGAGACCATCGACGTCGCGACCATGAGCGGCACGCCCAGCAGGCCCATCAGGCCCAGGGTGACCACCGCGGGCAGCACGTTCGGAATCAGGCAAGCCGCCGCCACGCGCAGCGACCGGAAATGAACCGCCATCAGAACCGCGATGATGGCCACGGCCACCACCAGCGACTTCAGGAGGCTGCGGACCAGGGCGGTCACCTTCGTCGTCCAGATCTTCACCAGGCCCGTGATCCGCAGGCTCAGCCGCGGGTCGAGGTGGGCGGCGGCGAAGGCATGGATCTGCTCGATCACCTCGCTGTAGTCCGACGTGCCCATCGCGCGGATGCGCGCCGACACCCGGACCGACGAGAAATCCGGCATCGCGAACGCGTGCATCAGGTCCGCCCGGTCCGTCATCGACAGCAGCAGCAGATACTCGTCCACCCGCCCGGGCTCGTCCGGGATGCGGTAGGCCCGCTCGCCATCGTCACTCAGCGCGCGGTGGAACGTCTTGACCAGATCGACGACCGACGTCACCTTCTCGACGCCTGGGATGGTGGCGGTGAACTGCTGGAGCTCCTCGACCTCGCGGAGCGCCCACGGCTCCTTGAGCTGCTCCGGCGGCCCGTCGATCAGCAGCTCGAGCGACTGGTAGCCCGCCATCCTGTCCTGGAGGAACCGCTGCGCCCGCACCGCCGGCGCCGACTGCGGCATCACGTCCACCACATCCACGTTCACCCTCAGCAAGGCGATCCCGGCGACCGACAGCCCGACGAGCGCCACCGACGCCGCCGGCGTCACCCACCTGTCGCGACGCACGAATGCGGTCACCCGCCGCAGCACCCTGGCCGAGAGCAGCGCGGCATACCGGCGCTGGACCTCGGGCCGCGGCAGCGGCAGCGCCGACAGGACAATGGGCACGATCGTGACGGCCAGCACATAGGCCAGCATGATCCCCACGGCCGCGGAGAGGGCGAACTCCCGGATGCTCCGCAGCTCCGAGACGACGAGCGAGCCGAAGCCGATGGCCGTCGTCACCGACGTCAGCAGGCACGCCGGGGCCATGTCGTCCATCGTCCGCAGCACCACCTCACGGCGGCCACCGTCCGCCGCCGCCGCCAGCTCGTAGTACCGCGCCAGGATGTGAATGGCGTCCGACAGGCAGATGATCGACACCAGCGTCGGCATCATCGTCGTCATCATCGACAGCGAGCGGCCGAACGTGAAGAACAGCCCGAGCGTCCACACCACCGCCACCCCGATCACCCCCAGCGGCAGCATCACCCCACGCACCGTCCGAAACACCACGAACAGCAGCGCCGCGATCAGCAGCGGCGTGGCGCACAGGAAGTGCCGGTAGTCCCGCTTCACCGCCGCCATCGCGTCGGCCACGATCGGCGAGATCCCCGCCACGTGGACCCGCACCCCCTCGCAGGGGCTCTCCGCCAGCACCCGCCGCACGTCCGCGACGAGCCGGGACCGCCGCGTGCTGTCGTCCGTCAGCGCCGGCACCAGCACGTGGAGCGCCGCCACCCGCCCGTCCGAGGAGATGAAGTCGCCCGCCCAGAAATGGTTGGCGAGCGCCTCCCGCTCCTTCCGCCGCAGCTCCTCCTCCCCGAGCGGCAGCTCGCCCAGGAACGGCTGTGCGTCCAGCAGCCCCCCGCTGCCCTCGATGGCCGTGGCGTTCGTCAGCGCGACGACGCGGCGGACGCCCTCCACCCGCCCGAGCTCCCCGCAGAGCCGCCGCATGTAGGCCAGCACATCGTTCGAGAAGACCCGCTCGGTCTCGAGCCCCACGAGCAGGATCTCGTCGTCGCCGAAGTACTCATAGAAGCGATCGAGCTCGCGCATCGCAGGATCGTCGCCGATCACCTCGTCCTGCTCGTTGTGGGAGAAGCTCACCAGCCGAAGCTGAGCCCCCAGCACCGCCGTCAAAACGACCGCCACGACCAGCACCGCACGCCTGTGCTCGAGCACCCACGTCGTGAATCTGCGCGAGAGGCTCATCGCAATAGGCGTCTCCGGGGTCTCATGCCATGCGACCGCGCGCGGACCTTGCGGGCGGAGCACCCGGCCAGCAGGATGATATCCGTGGCGCCCCCGACGGTCAAGCCGCCGACGGTGCTCGGCTCTGCGGGGTTCGTAGTGCCGCCATCAGCCGGACCCTCCATCTCTTCTCTTGCCCGGCTTCGCTGTCTGGAGGCCTGCAAGGCCGAGATAACATAGCCCAAGGGCAAACCGCGAGCCGAAGCCGAGCCGCGACGCCCTGGGTATCGCCCCCCCCACGACACCAGCCCCCCTCGCAACAGACCCCCAAAGCGCAGACAGCCCAAATGTCAAATGTCAAGGGCGTGTTGCCCAAATCGGGAGTTTCCTGGAG
>CAZDNN010000189.1:0-10665 GCA_964506385.1 uncultured Planctomycetota bacterium | reverse complement strand
ACGCCACCAGCGCCTGGGCCGACTCGATGGACGCCGCGGGCTGGGACGCGATGGACGGCCCTATCAGCAACTTCGCCGCCAACGGCGTCACGGGCAACCGCCTGCCGAACACAAGCGAGTTGAGCGGCCGCAGCGCCGAAGGCAGGCAGGGAAAGAGCACAGGGGAGTTCGTCGAAGACCAGTTCGACGGCAAGGGCGGACGCCGCACGCCGACCCGCCTGACCCCCGAGGCCTTCCAGAAAGGGCAGATCAAGGACACCAGCTCGACCCCGCCCGGCGGCGCGACCGGGGGCGGCAAGGCCGGTGGCTCGAGCGGCGAGGGGCTCGAAGGGCCGACACCGCCCGACGTCAAGGTCCAGCTCAAGAACTTCGCGATGCGGCAGGCGCAGCTCCGCAACAAGGCGGAGAAGATCGCCCTGAAGTTCGAGGTCCTCAACTACCCGCCAATCTTCGAGCCCGTCGTCAAGGACATGAAGGTCCTCGAGCAAGCCCTCAACAGCGGCCGCTACATGGAGGCCCGCCGCCACCACGGCGTGCTGCTCAAGAACCTCAAGGGCACGCGGATGTTCCTCGAAGGCGAGCTCAGCCTCGACCAGGTCCGCAGCCCCACGCTGCCCACCCATCTCCAGGACGAGATCATCGACACCGCCGGCGCCGCCGTCCCGCCCGAGTTCAAGGACTACGTCAAGAGCTACTACGAGGCCATCTCCAAGGCCCAGTAGCCGCGGCAGCGCGCTCCGTCCGCACCTGAGGGCTGCCCCCCGTCATGGATCTCCTGGCCATCCTCCCGCAGGGCTCGGGGTCGTCATCCTCTCGCGGGAGGTCCACGCGATGAGCGGTTGGGGGGAGAGGCTGCGCCGGCTCTTCGGCGGGCGGGGCGATCGGCTCAATCTGCGGGTCGAGGCGGCGTACGCGATCAAGGCCAGCCGCGACAATCCCTACTTCCAGGCCCTCGAGCAGCGGGCGCGGGAGGAGGGATTCCTCGGCGAGTTCGTCGTCGATGAGGAGGGGTGGCTGCGGCCAGGGCGGCGCGAGGGGCTCGAGACGGTCGAGGCGACCCTGGCGCTGGATGTCTACCCGAACCCCGCTGCCGTCGAGCGCCGCACGATCGCCGACTACGAGGATACCGGGCAGCGGCGGCGCCCGCCCCGCGCGACACTCGTGCTGGCCGACGGCTCTGAGATCTTCCTCCGACGCGACGGCGACCGTCTCCAGGCCTCCGGTCCCCCCTTGGACGGGCCTCGGACGGCCTCGCCCCCGTCTGCGAAGTAGCCTGGCCGCACAAAGCCAGACGGCGGCCACGGTGGCCGCCGTCTGAGAGGACAGGTGAGGGGCTTCGACCTGTCCTCGTGTCTGTGCTGGCTTCCCTCCTGCGATTCCTCCCACCCTAGAAAGCAAAGCGCGTGCCAGGGCCCGCTGGACCCAGGCGGTTTCAGCCCAGCGTGCCGTAACTGGCGTGCCAATGGGCTCTTATGCGATCACAGCGCGTGAGGGGCAGGCTGTGGCGGCTGTGGACTCTCGCAACACCATGGCGGGGATCCCCACACGGGGCTGGGCGACCCACGCGGCAGCCGCAGACTCCGCCAACACCGAGCGTAACACTTCAGCGAAGTGTGGGGCCCCCCGCCGCAGACAATTGGCACGCCTTCTTGCACGCTGTCTGTTTCTCAGAGGGCGAGGCAGAAAAGCCTGCTCCAGGGGGGCACAGGTCTTGGTTTCCTCATATGGCCAGCTCGCCAGGCAAAGGCGGTGCCGGAGACCTTCTCTCTGCCTCGCCCTCACCTCTCGGACGTGTTGCGGACTCCTGGGATGATGGGAGGACGAGAGTGTCAGCGGGTGGGCGGTGGCGAGGGGCGAGATGGCGCGCGGGCGCCTGAGGCGGGCCCTCGCTCTCGCCGTTCGCGTTGGCGGCGCTCGGCCTCTTTGCGGAGCTCCTCCTCGGCCTCCTTGACCTCTTTGGGGAAGAGCTCGCGGAGCTTGTCGATCTGCCACGTCGGGAAGGTGCGCAGGGCATCCCGGAGGGCGCGCTTCCAGATCTCGCGCAGAGGCGGGAGGGTGAGGCGGTCGGCGTGTTCGGCGTTGTAGCGTGTGTGGAGCAGGCGGGAGAGGTTCTCGAAGCCGGTGGCGGTGTCCATGTCGCCGAGTGATGCGTTGAGGAGGCTGCGGTAGAGGAGTGCCTGGATCATGTTGCGGACGTGTTCGCGCGGTGCGGTCTTCATGTCGTCGATGGTCCGCTTGACGACGAAGTTTTCGAGGCTGCCTCTCTCGCCGCCGCGTTCCTTGAGCATGTTGAAGTACTTCAGCGAGCTCCGCAGGTCGTTGTGCACGAAGAAATCGACGGTGACCTGGCGAAGGAAGTTGAGGTAGCCGTCCTTGATGGGGTCCTGGTTATCGGGGTAGCGTCGGAGGGTCTCCTCATAGATCTCGATGACGGAGGGGATGAAGGCGAAGTGAGGGGAGCCCATCCAGAGGGCGGGCCGGCCCTTGGTCGCGGGGACGAAGCGGAGACGGCCGCGGCGGTAGAGACTGGCCAGGGCGTGGAAGATGACGCGGTCGGTGTTGGCCGCCTTCTCGACGGAGAGGCCGAGGACGTCGCGGCCCGCCGAGGCCCAGTAGAGGGCGTGGGCGTCTGGCAGGCGCCAGTCGATGGGGCCATACCATCGCGTGAGACGGAGCATGAGGCCAGCCTCGGGCACGATCCTTGGGAACGTGATATGGAGCAGCGCGCGATTGAGGGTGACGAGTTGCCGTTCGTCGAGGCCAGCGCGGTCCGCGCCCAGATAGGCGCGGACGACCGGTGGCAGGGCGACGCCGTCGAAGGCGGCCTGCTGATAGAAGTCGCGGCGCGCGAGCACGGCGTTGAGCGCCGCCACGACGCGCCGGCGGGCCGGCTCGTCGATGGCGTTGCCCTGCGCGAGAAACTCCATGGTCTTCTGGATCTCCTCGGGCAGAAGGTCCCAGACGCGCCCCGCCGGGCTTGGAGCCGGCTGCTGGGCCTGGCTGGGTGCGACGAGGAGCTGGGCGAGCTTCTGCCAGTCGAGGATGTCGCCGAGGCTCAGCTCGGCGCCGCCGGGCTCGAGGCGGAGCTTTGTGCGGAGGTAGTAGCCGCGGAGGAAGGCCTCGAGGCGCGCGAGCTCGGGCGTGCCTGCGGCCTGGTCGAGGACGGCGACGGCGTCGTCGGGCAGGTTCACGCGGTTGAGGACGTCGAGGGTCCGGGTGAGCGGGGAGACGCCGGCCGTCTCGAGGCGCGTCATGAGGTCGCGGACTGGCCGTGCGAGATCGCTGACGTGACGGGGGGCGTCGGCGATTGCTCGGAGGCGCTCATCGTAGGGTGGGGTGCCGAGCACGTCCTGCATCTGCTGTGCGAGCTGGACCTTGTAGTACATGTGGGCTTCGTCGCTGGTCTGGCCGATCTTGTGGTCGTAGATCCAGGCGAGCTCGCGATAGAGGTAGGCGGCCTTGGGGTTGTAGGGGATGCCGCGGTCGCGGAGGGTCTCGATGCCGTTGGTGATCCACCGCCAGCGCTCCTGGGGCTGGTCGGCGGGGAACTTCACTGAGACGTTGTAGGCGAGGTTCCACGCCGCGAAGGCCCAGACCATGGGCAGGCGTGGCTCGAGGGCCGTGATCATGCGGTAGAGCTCGTTGAGCTCGAAATACTCGCCCTCCTCCTGGAGCCGGGTGGCGCGCAGCCACAGGATGTTGATGGCCACGGCGCGAGCTGGGCCGGAGGCGGTGACGAGGAGCGCGAGGCCGGGGCTCACCTCGCCGGTGTCCGCGTAGCCAGTGAGGCCGAGCTCCTCGCGTTGGTAGTTGAGGGCCGGGACGAACAGGCTGGCCGCGATGGCCAGGGCCACGGCCGCCCCGAGGAACAGCCAGCGGCGGAGTGAGGCCCGGGTTGCAGCGTTCATGGCACTCACCGACTCGCGAGGGCCAGCTCGCGGCGCTGGAAGACCAGCGCGCCGAGCAGGAACAGCAGCCCTCCACGCAGGAGGGCGATCCAGAAAGTCGCGTCGAGCAGGAGGAACCACGAGACCTCGACGCCCGAGCTCACCCGCTCGGACGCCGAGTAGCGGTCCAGCGGCGGCAGGACGTGACGAATCGCCGCGACGACGCCGCGCACAGCGTGCTCCGCCACCCCGACGGCAGCGGACTTCTCCTTGTTCTCGAACAGGCTCAGCCCCTGCGACAGCTCCCTGTCCATCGCACTGGCCAGGAAGATCAGCACGTAGACGGACAGCGCTACGACGGGCGAGACGGGGAACGACAGGAACGTCGAGCACGTGAGGCCGAGGACGGCCAGGAACAGCACTTCGACGAACACGAGCCACAGCCCGCGCGACAGGTTGGAGGCGAACCCGGCCATGGGTACGAGGACCTGCATTGCGTCGTCGCCCGTGAAGACGAGAATAACGGGCTTCGGATGCAGGTTGTAGAGCCGCACGTCGAGGGTGCCCTCGGCGGTGATGAAGTCGGCGGAGATGGACTCCTCGTGGACCTCATCGGGCTTGTAGGCGCCCGCCGAGCGGACGTAGTAGGAGGTCTTGGGGTCGCCGATCTCCCAGCCCACCTGGGCGTTCCCGCCGAGAGAGCGGTCGGAGCAGGCGAACTTGAACCGCAGGGTGATCGTCTTGCCCGGGCGCCGCGCGAACTTGAGGCCCTCGAAGCGCCAGTGCCGGTGGTCGCGGGGGGGGAGGGCATTGACCAGAGCGCGAAGCTCATCCTCGAGCTGCTCCTTGACCTCGGCCTCCGTCTTGCCCTCAGGGAGCTTCCCGCGCTCCTTGAGCCGCTCGTAGGCGTCGGCCACATCCTTGCTCAGGTCCACAGGCACGGGCGGGACGAGACGCCGGGCGACGAGCACGTGATCGTTGGCCTCGAAGCGCTGGAACTGGATTTCGCGGGGGCTAAGGCGCTGGGTGGGCGCGCCCTTCCACGCCGACGCGAGCACCTTGACGCAGCCCCAGGTGACGAGGCCCATGAACAGGAGCAGCACGGCGTTGATGGTCAGGATGCCGAGCAGCTTCCCCAGGAGGATCTGCCAGCGGCGGACCGGCTTCGACTCGAGCAGGTAGATCTGCTTCTCGTGGAGCTCCGACCACAGCGTCGTCGTGGACATGGCGAGGGTCAGCAGCCCGAGCAGGATCCCTGCGGCGATGAAGGCGTAGGCGATGACGACGTGGAGTTGGCCAGCCAGCGTGCCGTCGCCTTTGACCGCGAAGGGGATGACGACGATGAGCACGAGATAGAGCGCCATGATGGCGAAGGCCGCCTTGATGCGGACGGCCTGTGCGATGGTGTTGCGGATGACCGCGCCCACGGGGTGATGGCGTATCAGCCACACCACGGCCACGGCCAGCGCGACCAGCCCCAGTGGGAAGGCGAAGGGGGCGACGAAGTCGAGGAGGTGGTTGAGAGCCGCCATGGCGCTACTCGTCTTCCGGCTTGCTCTCGCCGCCGCCGGTGAGGCGGTCGAGGACGGTGCGGCGCTGCGTGTCGTCCTGGTCGGCGCGCTCGCGGGCCGCTGCGTCGCGCGCCTCAGGCTCGGGGGGCTCCTCCTCGGGGGCGGCCAGATCGTCGAGGACGCTGGGCTCGGGCTCCGCCTCGGCGGATGCAGGCGGCTCAGCCGCCTCGCGCGCCGGCTCGGCGGGCGAGGCCAGGGCCTCGATCAACTCGCGACCCTCGGGTGCCGCAGCCTCCTCGCGGAAGAGGGACTCGTCGAATCGGCCTATGCCGGCGCCCGACGTCTGAGGCTGGGCCTGGCGGGCCTCCTCGACGACGCGGAGGAAGAACTCGTCGAGACGGTCCCGCGGGTGCCCGACCTGGATGTCGTCGGTGCCCGTCGCCTCGGCGAGGGCGGCGCGGGCGCGCTCCTGCGCCGCGGGCGAGAGGGCGGGGAGGGTGAACTGGGTGAGCTGCTCCCGCGCGAGCAGTTCCTCGACCGGGCCGACGACCCACAGGCGGCCGGCGTAGAGGACCCCGATGCGGTCGCACACGTCCTGGACGTCGGCGAGGAGGTGGCTGCACATCAGGATAGTCTTCCCGCGCTTGCGGAGTTCGAGGATGAGGTTCTTGACCTCGCGGGTGCCGAGGGGGTCGAGGCCCGTGGTGGGCTCGTCGAGGAGGACGAGCTCGGGGTCGTTGATGAGGGCCTGAGCGAGGCCGATGCGGCGCGCCATGCCCTTCGAGTACTCTTTGAGGGGCCGGCGGCGGGCGGAGGCGAGGCCGACCATCTCGATGAGGGCGCCCACGCGCCGGCGGCGGTCTGCGCGGGGGATGCGGTTGAGGCGGCCGAAGAAGTCGAGGGTCTCGCGCGCGTCGAGGTAGGGGTAGAGGTAGGTTTCCTCGGGGAGGAAGCCGATGCGGTTCTTGACGCGCACGTCTCGGGGCGGCCGGCCGAGGATGCGGATGTAGCCGCTGGTGGGGAAGAGGAGGCCGAGCAGGAGCTTCATCGTGGTGCTCTTGCCCGAGCCGTTGGGGCCGAGGAGGCCGAAGACCTCACCTCGGCGGACCTTCAGGCCCAGCTTGTTCACGGCACGGACCCGCGGCCTGTGCCAGAAGTCACGGAAGGTCTTGGTCAGCTCGAAGGTCTCTATGACGTGCTTGCCGTCGTCGTCGGCCATGGCGTCCTACCGTCCCTCGACCATCCTGGTCGGCTACTCGTTGCCTGGCATCTGGTGGTGCGGTGTCATGTGCTCGCCCATGCGGACGAGGCGTGCGGAGTTGAAGATGACGATGAAGGAGCTGATGTTGTGGAGCAGGGCGGCGACTATGGCGGGCATCTTGCCGAAGCCCGCGAGGGTGAGGCCGACGACCATGAAGGCGAGGCCGAAGGCCAGATTCTGGAGCACGAGCCGCCGGGTGCGCCGCGAGAGCCGGATGAGGAAGGGCAGGCGCTCGAGATCGTTGTTCATCAGGGCGATCGTGGCGGAGTTGATGGCGACGTCGCTCCCAGCGGCGCCCATGGCGACGGAGATGTCGCCGGCGGCGAGTGCTGGTGCATCGTTGACGCCGTCGCCGACGACGCAGACGAAGTAGCCGCCGTCGCGGAGCTGGCGGACGATGCGGAGTTTCTCGTCGGGGAGACACTCGGCGTGGACGTCGGTGCAGCCGAGCTCGGCGGCCACCTTGTCGGCCACGGCGCGCTTGTCGCCGGTGAGCATGGTCACGCGCTGGATGCCTTGCTGGCGGAGTTGCTCGGTGGCGTGGATCGCCTCGGGGCGGGGGGTGTCCTCGAGGCCGATCCAGCCGATGCAGCGGCCGTCGCGGGCGACGAAGAGGATGCTGAGGGTCTCGGGCGGCCGCAGCTCGGCAACGGTCGAGAGGTCGGCGTCGTGCTCCTGGAGCCAGCTTTCGCGGCCAACGAGGATCTCGGCGCCGTCCAGCACGCCGCGGACGCCGCGCCCGGCCGCCTCCTCGAAGTCCGCGACGCTGCTCGGCGCGAGCCGCGCCTGACGTGCGACGGCCATGACGGCCTTGGCCACGGGGTGATTCGAGTTCTGCTCGACGCTGGAGGCGGCCCGCAGCAGCTCCTCGGCCTCGATGCCCTCGGCGGGTTGGAGGCGGGTGACGGCCAGGTCGCCGGTGGTCAGGGTGCCTGTCTTGTCGAAGACGACGGCGTTGACGCGCCCTGCGGTCTCGAGGTCCTGGACGTTCTTCACCAGGATGCCGAGCCGCGCGGCGGCGGAGAGCCCCGCGACCATGGCAGTGGGCGTGGCGAGGATGAAGGCGCAGGGGCAGACCATGACGAGGGCGGCCACGGCGCGGTCGGGGTCGCGGGTGAAGAAGTAGATGAGAGCGATGATCATCAGCATGGTGGGGGTGTACCACTGGCTGTACTGGTCGATCATGCGCATGAGGGGGATGCGGGTTCTCTCGGCGTCGGTGATGAGTTGGCGGACGTGGCCCAGGGTGGTGTCGGCGCCGGTGCGGGTGACCTCGACCTCGATGACGCCGGTGAGGTTGGTGGTGCCGGCGAAGACCTGGTCGCCGTCGGCCTTGTCGGCGGGGATGCTCTCGCCGGTGATGGTGGCCTCGTTGATGGAGGTCTGGCCGGAGCGGATGAGGCCGTCGGCAGCAATGTTGTCGCCGGGGCGGATGCGGATGCGCTGGCCGGGCTTCAGGTCGGTGGCGTCCACCGTGCGCTCCTCGCCGTCCTCGGCGATGAGTTGGGCGGTCTTGGGTGCGAGGCGGAGCAACTGCTCGATGGCGGCGCGTGCGCCCAGCGCGCTGCGCTGCTGGATGAGCATGGATACCAGGAGCAGGAAGGCGACGACGCCTGCCACGCGGTAGTTGCCCATGCACAGGGCAGCGAGGATGCCGAGCGAGGCCAGCTCGTCCATGTGGAGGCGGCCGGCCGTCAGGTCGCGGAGCGAGTGCCAGAAGAGGGGAGCAGCGAGCAGGAGGGCCCCGATCACGGCGCTCAGGTCGCCCACGCCGCGGCCTCCGGGCAGCAGCCAGTCGCACAGGTAGGCGTTGGCCACGAGCGCACCGCCCAGCAGCGTGCCGAGCAGGCGGAGGGCGACCTTGCCCTGCTGGTGCTCGGCTCCCTCGGCCTCAGGGTGCCCGGGGTCGAAGTAGTCGTGCCTGTGGTCGTAGACCGACGCGCCGTGGTCGTCGTCGGCACCATGGCCGTGGGCAGCGTGGTCGGCGTGCTCAGCAGTTGCCATCGGCAGGATCACTCCCGTCCGTGATTGCGATCGTCGGACCTGCGGTTCCCTCAGGGCTTCTTGGGCTTCTCGGACTTCTCGGCCACGAGCTTGGGGTCGGGCTTCACGTAGAGGCGGATCTCGCGCCTGCCCCCGGGGCCGGGCCGGACGACGTAGACCTCCTCGGCGTCCTTGAGGGTCTCCTCGAGGATCTCGATGAGGCGCTGTTCGAGGAAGATGTCGAGTTGCTGCGGGTCGTCAGGGAACGTCTTCCGCAGGTCGGTGATGTATGCGGCGTCGGCGTCGGCCTGCTCCTTCTTGCGGACCTTGTAGGCGGCGGCTTTGGCCTTGATGCGGCTGGCGTCGGCGTCGGCCTGATTGACGATCTCGCTGGCCTTCCCCTCGGCGTCGCGGAGCATCTCGTCGCGCTCCTGGGCGGCGCTGATGACGTCGTCGAAGGCCTCCTTGGCCTGCCGCGGGGGGACGATCCCGTCGCCGGACAGGACGACGCCGTTCTCCACGATGACGACCCCGACGTCCTGCGCCGAGAGCTGGCGGCGCAGCTCCCGCTCCACATCGTCCTGGAGGGCAGCCTTGCGGCGGCGGTACGCATCGTCCACATCGTAGCGGGCCATGGTGCGGATGACAGCGTTGCGGAGCAGCGAGTGGAGGAGGGCGCGCACCACGCCCGCGGCCTTCTCGTCGGCGAGAAGGCTGGGGTCCGCTAGGTGGGTGACGAACTTCAGGGGGTCATTGATGCGATAGGAGATGCGCCACCTCGAGTGCAGGATGTTGGCGTCGCCGGTCAGGTTGTAGCCCTCGGTGCCTGGCTTGATGCCGGCGAGCTTGGCCGCGTGGCCCGTCTCCTCGCGCTCGCGGTACCAGAAGACGTCGAGCGGCTCCTGAAGGACGCCGGATGGGAAGCGGACGACCTCGTCGATGAGGAAGGGCCAGGCGAGGTGCCAGCCGGGGGCGCGCACGGCCGTCTTCTCGCGGGTCTCGGGGGCCGCGGTGTAGACGACCCTGCCGAAGCGCAGGACGATGGCCCGCTCGTATTCCTTGACCTCATAGCATCCGGAGAGGATGAAGAGGACGACGACACCGACCATTGCGAACTTGAGGAGCCAGAAGCTGACCCGGAGGGCTTCGTTGAGGGCCTGGCTGGCGGCGTCGCCGGCCCGCGCTGCCCTGTCGCTGGCCATCTGCGCATCGGGGCCGTCAGCGGGGGCCATCACTTGCCCTCCTTGCCGCCTGCGGCCGGCAGTTGCCCTGGCGCCGGGGCGGGCCTCTTGTGCCGCCGGATCACCTCCTCGACGCTGCCACCCAGCAGGTCCCACGGCGGGGTGCGGGTGTCGAGGATGACGGTGAGTCGGTCCTTGAGCTTGCGGATGGCGTCGAGCTTGCGGACGAAGATGGCGAGCCCTTCGTCCTTGCCGAAGACCTTGTATGCCTCGGCGGCGGCGGCGTCGCCCTGGCCGCGGAGTCGAGTGGCCTCGGCCTCCGCCCGCGTCCTGATGAGCTCGGCCTGCTGGTCGGCCTCGGCCTCAATCTGCTTGGCCTTGCTGTCGCCCTCGGAGCGGTACTTCGTGGCGATGCGGTTCCGCTCGGCCTTCATTCGTGAGAAGACCTTCTCGGTGACGCCTTCGGGCAGGCCGAGCTGGGTGAGGCGCGCGAAATGGAGTCGGATGCCGTAGCGGTGCTTCGCCGTGTGGGCGACACTGCCCTCGGTGTTCACGTCGCCGATGATTTCGCGCTCGACGTCGTCGAAGGCCAGCCGCTTGGGGTCGGTGGAGACGAACTGATCGAGCCTGTGGCGGCCCACCACGCCGCCCATCTCGCTGCCCACGAGCGCCACTAGCTGCCGCCGCGCCCTCTCCGCCACCTGCACGCTGTTGTAGAAGGCCACTGGGTCGTCGATCGACCACCCGACCGCCAGGTTGACGATCAGGGTGAACCCATCGACCGTGCTGACCTCCTGGAACTTGCCCTCGAGCACCCGCATCCGCACGTCGAACTTCTCGAC
>CAZDNN010000188.1:0-10671 GCA_964506385.1 uncultured Planctomycetota bacterium | reverse complement strand
ACCGCAAGGCAATCCTACCAGAATGTCGTCCCCGGGCTGACAACGCAACCGCCTCGCATCAGGCCAAATGCGCTTGACACCCGCGCTCGCAAGCGTTAGGATACGGGGCAGACGGGGTGCAGGTCGAAGGATGTGAGGAGGGACCTTTCCACGGCCAACCGATTCTGCTAACAGCATTCCCAGCCTCTGCACATGCTGCCACCCCACGGCCTCTGTGCTCCTCCCCCACAGAGTCCAGGCAGCCGCAGGGGCTGGGCTACGTACGGGCACTTCCCCTGAGGCGGCCCGTGGCCGCAATCAAAGAGGAAAACTGGGGCTGGGCACACTGGCAAACCAAGCCAACTCCGTTGGCTTGGTTTGCCTCGTCAACAGCTCCGGGGCACGGTGTCCGGCTGCTCGCGCGGCTCGGCGGGAGCCTCGCCCTCCCAGAGCAAGCCAGGCCCTGTGCGCAGGGTGCGAGCCCTACATCCGCCAGGGGGCGCGCATGGGGCGGGAGAGCAGGCGGTTGGCGTCGGGGGCGTCGGGGAAGCGCTCGGTCTCGGGGTCCCAGCGGAGCTTGCGGCCGAGGGTCATGGCGATGGTGCCGATGTGCGCGACTGTGGCGCAGCGATGGCCCACCTCGGCCGGGAAGTAGGGGTCGCGGCGGGACTTCACGCAGTCGAGGAAGTTGCGGTGCTCGCCGGCCGGGCAGGTGAAGAGGTGTGTCTCGTTCGGGCCGATGGGCGAGGTGAGGATGGCGGGGTTGCTGGCCTGGAGGGGCTGGCGCCACCCGCCGTTGCCGACCCAGCCGTCGGTGCCCTCGAAGCGTAGCGCGGTGCCACCGCTCTTGACGAGCAGCTCGACGCCGTTGGCGTAGCGGTAGCGGAGGTCGTACTTGTAGAAGGTGTCGTAGAGGCCGCCGGTGTGGCGGGTGCCGGTGCCCTCGACCTCGATGGGGCCGCTGCGCTCGGTGTCGTTGGCCCACTGGACGGTGTCGAGCTGGTGGCAGCCCCAGTCGGCGAGGATGCCCGCCCCCGTGTCGCTGACGTAGCGGAAGTTGAAGTGGACGCGGCCCGGGCAGTAGGGTGCCCAGGGCGCGGGGCCGAGCCAGGCGTCCCAGTCGAGGTAGTCGGGCACGGGCTTGGGCGTCGGGTCGCCTGGGCTGCCGGGCGCGGAGGGGAGCGTCAGGTGGATGCGCCGCAGCTCGCCGATGCGCTTGTTGCGGACCAGCTCGGCCATGCGGTGGTAGATGGCGATCGAGCGGTCCTCGGTCGAGGTCTGGAACACGGCGCCGTAGCGGCGGACGGTGTCGGCGAGGACGCGGCCCTCGTGGATGTTGTAGGTCGGCTTCTCACAGATCACGTCCTTGCCCGCACGGACGGCGGTGACGGACATCAGGCAGTGCCAGTGGTCGGGGGTCGAGATCTGGACGGCGTCGATGTCGTCGCGGGCGATGACCTCGCGCCAGTCGCGGGTGACGAGGCATCCCTTGAAGTCGGCCGAGCGCTTCTGCCCCGCGTAATACTTGCGCGCCACGCCGTGCGCCCGCTGGAGGTTCCGCGCGTCCACGTCGCACAGCGCGACGACCTGGGCGTCGCGCTGTGGGAGGAACATTCGCAGGTTGCGGCCTATGCCGTGGCCGCCGGTGCCGATGAAGCCCACGGTGATCCGCTCGCTCGCGGGATCGCGCCCCGCCGCGCCGAGCGCGGCCGACGCGATCACCGCCGGCGCCGCCGCGGCGGCGCCGACGCCCTTCAGGAACCGACGACGACTGACGGACGTTGTGCGTCGCATGTCACCCTCGCTGTGCGGTTTCGTCTCGCGGCACCAGGACCGGCGGCTTGGCGACGCGCGTCTTGAGACGCTCCCACAGGGGGTCGCCGTCGAGTGCGTCCAGGGTCCTGCGGCTCCTCTCGCTCCACGTGAGGCCCTCGTTTTCACGGTCGAGCTCGGCGCGCCGCTGGCGCATCCATGCCACGGCGTCAAATGCCTTCGCCATTGACCCGTCCCCTCATCGCCACAACACAGGGCGCGCCGGATCCTGTCGCCCATCAGTCTACCACCGGGCTGCGGATCAGGCAACTCGACCGGGCGAGCGTGTACAGGGGACTGACGCGCCGGTGGTGGTGATCGCTCATTGCACCCGGCCCGCGTCCCGGATAGGCTAGTCTGGGTACGACGATGGCCCAGCAGACCACGCAGGCGCATGAGCCTGTTGTGGGCGGGATGTCCACATCCCGCGAGACGATCGGTGGCGGGCAGGGCCCGCCTTCCTTCCTCCTTCCAGGTCCCAGAGGTACGTGCCGCTCGCGGCGGAATCGGGAAGGAAGAGAGCCTTCTCGCGGGGCGAGGACGCCCCGCCCACAAGCCGCGAGCTGACCGACAGGCCGCGGTAGCGGCCGCTGTCGCGCTCGATCCCTGTGGCTATGGGCGCCCCAGCGAAGGAGGCCCCGCCGCGTGGCAGCCAGCCTGATCACCCGCCTGCGCCATCGCCTGGCCGCGCTGGCCGTCAAGGCTGTCCAGCGCCTCGGGCGGCGGGACGTGCGCGTGCTGGGTAAGACGTACCGCGTGACGCCCGCGGTCTTCAATCCCAGGCATTTCGGCACGAGCCGCTTCATGGCCCGCCACATCGAGGCCGGCCCCAACGACGCCGTGCTCGATATGGGCACGGGCTGCGGCATCCAGGCCATCGTGGCCGCAGGGGCCGCCGGCCGCGTGGTCGCCGCCGACGTCAATCCCGAGGCGGTCCGCTGCGCCCGCGAGAACGTCGCAGCATGCGGCCTCGCCGACCGGGTCGCCGTCGTCGAGAGCGATCTCTTCGCCGCCCTCGACCCCGCCGAGCGCTTCACCGTCATCCTCTTCACCCCACCCTATCTCGAGGGCACGCCGCGCTCGGCTTTCGACCGCGCGCTCTACGACCCGGGCAAGGCCCTCCTTCGCCGCTTCTTCGCCGACGCCCCCGCCTTCCTCGCCCCCGGCGGGACCGTGCAGATGATCTACTCCTCCATCGCCGACATCCCGGCGGCGCTGGCCATCGCCGGGGAGCTCGGCTGGCGCCACACGCTCGTCGCCGAGCGCCGCTTCTTCGGCGAGCGGCTCGCCATCTATAGACTCGCGCTGGGCCGGCCCGCGGGCGCGATGCCGGCTTGACATGGACGGGGGGAATCACTACAGTGCAGGCCTGTGGTGCATCGAATGTGCATGCCTGTGCGACAGGCCCTCTGACGGAGGTCACGCGATGAGTGAATCGAGGCGACCGGCGAGCCAGACGACGCCCACGCGACGGGCGTTCCTGAGGACGGCGGCGAAGGCTGGCGGCGCGCTCCTGGCGCCCGCCGTGATCCGCTCCTCCGCCCTCGGGAAGGACGGCGCGGTGCGGCCCAGCGAGCGCATCATCGTCGGAGGCATCGGCCTCCGGGGGCGCGGCATGAGCGACCTGCGCTGGCTGCTGCCCAACCCCGACGTGCAGTTCGTCGCCATCTGCGACGCGCAGAAGCGCTCCCGCGACGCCGTCAAGCAGGTCGTGGACCAGCGCTACGGGAACAAGGACTGCAAGACCTACCCAGAGGCCCGCGAGTACCTGGCGACCCGCACCGACATCGACGCCATTCTCATGGCCACCGGCGACCGCTGGCACGCCCTCATGTCCATCTACGTCATGCGCTCGGGCAAGGATGTCTATACCGAGAAGCCCTCGTGCATGACCATCGCCGAGGGCCAGGCCGTGCTGGCCACGCAACTGCGATACGGCCGGGTCTACCAGACCGGCACACAGCGGCTCAGCGAGGCCAACCACGTCTTCTGCTTCGAGATGGCGCGCCGCGGCCTCCTCGGCAAGGTCCACACCGCCTACGCCCACATCGCCCCGTGGAACGCGGCTGAGATGCGCCACGACTGGCTGCCCGCTGAGCCCGAGCCGCCGAAGGACGTGGTGGACTGGGATGCCTGGCTCGGCCCGTGCCCCTGGCGGCCCTTCAACAGGGCATACATCCGCGGCGGCTGGCGAGGCCACTACGACTTCCACACGAGCTGCATCGGCGAGTGGGGCGCCCACACCTTCGCACAGGCTCAGGCCGGCCTCGGCAAGCTAGACACCTCCCCAGTCCACTACGAGTACGTGAAGAACGACTCCGGCGACGGCATGGTCACCACCTTCGCCGACGGCACCAGGATGATCCTCTCCCGCGGCAAGCGATACTGGCACGGCTCCTGCGGCGAGCGCTTCGACGGCCCGAAGGGATGGGTCGCCGCCGCCGACGGCTACTCCAAGCCCGATGCCTCCTCCCCTGCCCTCCTCGGCGAGTTCAAGAGAATCGTCGGCGAGTACATCGCACGCACCCAGAGGCCCATGAACCACATGCGCAACTGGCTCGACTGCATCAAGTCCCGACGTCTCACCGTCGCCAACGCCGAGGTCATGTACCGCTCCATGAGCACCGTCCACGCCGCAAACATCTGCATGTGGCTCCGACGCGACCTCGAATTCGACCCCGTCAAGGCCGAGTTCAAGAACGACCCCGAGGCCAACCGCCTCCGCTCACGCGCCATGCGCGAGCCCTGGATCATCTAGCCACCCACGAACACGGAAGGATACAGACCATGGCCAGCCCGGACACGATGCTCACCGACAGGGCGGCGCGAGCACGGAATGCGAGGCCCCGCCGCGGATCGGCATCTTCTCCGATCACGCATCACGCATCACGCATCACGATCCTCCTCGCCGCGCTCCTCTTCGCCGCCGCCATGCAGTCGCCCGCCCATGCCGGCCAGCCCGCCGGCAAGGCGCGGGAGGCGAAGCTCCTCGCAGTCCTGAAGTCGAACGCCGACCGCAAGGCGAAGGCCGACGCGTGCCGCCTGCTCGCCCGCTGCGCCAGCAAGGACTCCGTGCCCACCCTCGCCGCGCTGCTGGGCGACGAGAAGCTCGCACACATGGCCCGCTACGCCCTCGAGCCCTGCCCCGACCCCGCGGCTGGCGACGCGCTCCGCGACGCGCTCGGCAAGCTCAAGGGCAAGCTCCTCGTCGGCGTCATCGGCTCCGTCGGCGTCCGCCGCGACCCCAAGGCCGTCGGCGCGCTCACCGGGCTGCTCGGAGACACCGACGCCGAGGTGGCGAAGGGCGCGGCGCGCGCTCTCGGCAACATCGGCACCCCCGCCGCAGCCGCCGCCATCGAGGCCGCCCTCCCCAGGACCGCCGCAGGCAACCGCGCGGACTTCTGCGAGGGAATCCTCCGCTGCGCCGAGGCACTCGCCGCCGCAGGCCAGACCGACGACGCCGCCGCCATCTACGACCGCCTCCGCACCGTCAAGAACGTCCCCCGCCAGATCCACACCGCCGCACTCCGCGGCGCCGCACTCACCCGCGGCAAGGCCGGCATCCCGCTCCTCATCGAAGCCATCCGCGGCCGGGACTACGTCCTCGTCGGCGCCGCCGCACGCACGGCGATGGAGATGCCCGGCCCCGAGATCACCAGGGCCATCGCCGACGAGCTCGCCAAGCTCCCCGCCGACAAGCAGATCCTCATGACGCTGACCCTCGGCGTGCGCCGCGACCCCGCGGCGCTCCCCGCGCTCTTCGCCCTCGCAAGAAAGGGCGAGGTGGCGGCCCGCATCGCCGCCATCCGCGCGCTGCCCGAGATCGGCGACGGGGCCGCCGTCCCCGTCCTCCTCAGCCTGCTCGCCGACCCCGAGGCCAACGTGGCCAAGGCCGCGCAGACCGCCCTCAGCGCCGTCGCAGGGCCGACGGTGGACACCCATCTCATCAAGATGCTGGCCGAGGGCGACGCCAAGACCCGCCTGCTCGCCATCGACATGCTGACCCAGCGGCGCGCCGTCGCCGCCGTGCCCGCGCTCGTCAAGGCCGCGGCCGACGCCGACGAGGAGGTCCGCGTCGCCGCCATCAAGGCGCTCGGCGAAATGGCGGCAGGCGACCAGTTCGCCGCCCTCGTCGGCCTCCTCGTCAAGGCAAAGACCCCCGCCGAGATCCGCGCCGCCGAGTCCGCTCTCTCCGCCCTCTGCACCCGCGAGGCACAGCCCGCCTCAGGAAAGATCGTCATCCGCAAGGCACTCTACGGCGACCTGCCCAACGGCAAGAAGGCCGACGTCACCAAGAAGGTCGCCGCAATGGTCAAGCGCGGCGCCCTCTCCATCGACGCCTCCAACGCCAACTTCGGCGACCCCATCCACGGCATCGCCAAGTCCATGACCATCGAGTTCACCGTGAACGGCGTCACACAGACCAAGTCCTGCCGGGAGAGCGACTCGATCACCCTCGACGCCGGCGTCACGCCCCCTGCGTTCATCGACGCCCTGTGTGCCGCCGTCGCGAAGGCCCCCACACAGCCGAAGCTCGCGCTCCTCCGCGTCCTGCGCGCCACCCACGCCGCGAAGGCACTCACCGCCGTCCGCGACGCCACGAAGGACCGCGACGCCGAGGTCCGCACAGCCGCCATCGGCATCCTCTGCGCCTGGCCCACCGCCGACGCCCTGCCCGACTGCCTGCAACTCGCCAAGACCGGCGCCAGCGCGCGGGACAAGATACTCGCCCTCCGCGGCTGCTTCCGCCTCATCCCGCTCCAGAGCGTCCCCGACGACCAGAAGCTCGCCTCGCTCAAGCAGGCCATGGCCCTCGCCCAGCGCACCGAGGAAAAGCGACTCGCCCTCCCCGCCCTCGCGGCGATCCCGACGCCCGAGTCCCTCGCCCTCGTCGTCCCACAGCTCGGGAATGCCGCCTTGAAGGAAGAGGCCTGCCTCGCCGCCGTCGGCATCGCCGAGAAGATCCTCCGACGCCACCCCGGCCCCGTCGCCACAGCCATGGCCCAGGTCGTCAAGACCACCGCCAACAAGCGCCTCGCCGCCCGTGCCCGCGCCCTCCTCGCCCAGGCCCGCAAGGCGGCACCGCGCAGATAGGGGACCCCCTCCCGCTCCTCTGCCGCCGCCCCGCGGCGGCTCGTAGTCCCGCCTTCAGGCGGAGTGTCGGGTTCCCGCCCGCCGCAGGCGGTGGCGAAGGCTGCTCGGCGATTGGGGTTGCCAATCGCCGAGCAGAACCCCCGCTTCGCGAGTGTCAAGGGGCGAGGTTCGAGGGGCGAGTGGAAGAGGGGAGGGAACACACCGCGCGCGGAGCCAACCCAGAGGTCTTCGGAGGGGGTCTGGGGGAAGCCCTTCTCCTCAAGAAGGGTTCCCCCAGAACAAGAACAACAGAAGGCGATAGCGCCAGCCACGGGGTCTGGAGCCTACGAGATGGTAGGAAATCGGCCCCGGAAGTGCGGATCTGGCACGAGTCCGATCCGGCGCGCCGCCCGAGTCCGATTCGGCGCGCTCGCGCCGGGCTATTTCGGACGCCAGAGGACGGTGCTGGGGACGGGCTGTTTGGGGAATCCAGGGCCTTCCCAGGCGAGGGCGAGGGCGTCGCCGCCGCCTGCCTCGAACATGGCGATGCGGATGCGGTGCTTGCCCGCCTTGAGGGCGATGAAGCCGCGTCGCTCCTGGGCGGCGTGGAGGCCATCGTTGTCCACGACCATGCGGTCGCCGATCCAGAGGCGGCTGCCGTCGTCGGAGGTGAGGTGGAAGATGTACACGCCGTCTTTCTCGACACTTAGGTAACCGCGCAGGTCGAGCGCGAAGGCCTCCTTGTCCGCCCAGTCGCCGAGGCCGACGGTGTCCATGGTGCCCGATGCCGCGGGCTCAAGGCCATCGAGGTCGGGCAGGCGGCTCCACTTGCCCTTGTAAGCCTTGAATTCCAGGCCACTTACAAGCGTGCCCGCGACGGTGTCGGGTGGGCGGAAGGGCACGGTGCCGAGGGTGACGGTGACGGTGCGTGTGGCGTCGCTTCGGACGAGTCGGATGGGCAGGGCCTGCCCACCTTTGCGGTCGATGAGGGCGAGGGGGACGTCGAGTGCGAAGCGGATGGGCTGGCCGTCGATGTGGGTGATGAGGTCGCCTGGGCGGATGCCCGCCGCGGCGGCGGGGGAGGCGTCGGCGACGGCGGTGACGACGGCGGGCCCGCAGCGCTGGAGGTGGAGGCCGAGGACGTAACCGTAGCGCTGCTCGGGAGCTATGATGTCGGGTAGGACGCGTCGTATGTGGTCGGTGGCGATGGCGAAGGCGATGTTGTCGGCGTCGCGCTTGGAGCTGACGCATAGGCCGAGCATTCGGCCTCGGATGTCGAGGAGGGGGCCGCCGGAGTTTCCGGGGTTGATGGCGGCGTCGGTCTGGATGAGGTGGAAGAGGTTGGCGTGCTCGGTGGTGGTGCTGCGGTCAAGGCCGCTGACGATGCCGCAGGAGAGGGTGAAGCGGATGCCGAAGGGGCTGCCGATGACGATGGCCGGCTCGCCGACCAGGGCGTCGCCGCTGCGTGCGAAGGGGAGCGGGCGGAAGGGCTGTGGGCGGTCTATCTTCATTATTGCCAAGTCGTTACGGTCGTCGGCGGCGATGAGTCGGACGGGGTGTCGGCGGCCGTCGAAGGTCTCGGCGGTGCGGGTGCCCTGGAAGCCGAGCATGTGGGCGTTGGTGAGGATGTAGCCGGCGGGGTGGATGATGCAGCCGCTGCCCCACTGGGTGTGGGTGACGGTGGTCTGCTTGCCCTTGTCGTCCTTCTTGGTCTCTCGGCGTTTGGCGGTGAACTTGACGACGGCGCCGCGGCAGGCCTCGAAGACCTCGACGTACGGGGTCCGCCGGCGTGCGTCGTGCGGCGGCTGTGGCTTGGCTCCGGGCGGCGGGATGCAGCCGGCGAGGGCGATGAGGATGAGGGCGAGGCAGGGGCGATGCGTGGCGATGCTCACGGCCGGCTCCCGAGCGTGGTGGCTGGTTCGCGAGCATCCTAGCCCTTTGGCGTCGCCCTGTCAACGCCGCTCGGCCCGGCGGCGGCCGAACGGCTCTCGGCTCGGCAAGGGCTTACCGTCGCGTAGGAGCCTGCGACCGATCGTACAGAACGGTAGGGGCGCGGCGTCGGCGGCCTTTGCCGCAAACTGCTGGCTGGCAGCGACTTAGGGATTTCGCGCCGACTGGCACGCTTCTTGACACGTCCGAGAGGTGAGGGCGAGGCAGAAAGAAGGTCTCCGGCACCGCCTTTGCCTGGCGAGCTGGCCATATGAGGAAGCCAAGGCCTGCGGAGATGGTCGATCTGAAGTTCGTGGATCTTCTCGGCACGTGGCAGCACTGCTCGTATCCGCTCGCCGCCTGGCCCCCGGCTTCGAGGCGCCGGTGAACCTCGCCTACTCGGCCCGCAACCGCTCGGCGGCCATCCGCATCCCCATGTACTCCCCGAGCCCGAAGGCCAAGCGCCTCGAATTCCGCTGCCCCGACCCGACCTGCAACGGCTACCTGGCCTGGACCGCCATCATGATGGCCGCGCTCGACGGCATCCAGGAGGAGATCGACCCCGGCGAGCCGCTCGACCGCGACATCTGCGACATGACCCCCGAGGAGCTCGAAGGCTACGCCCACACCCCCGGCTCGCTCGGAGAAGCGCTCGACGCCCTCGCCGCCGACCGCGCCTTCCTCACCAAGGGCGGCGTCTTCACCGACGACCTCATCGAGAACTGGATCGAGTGGAAGGTCGAGGAGGAGCTCAAGCCCATGGCCCTGCGGCCACACCCCTACGAGTTCCACCTCTACTACGACAGCTAGATTGCTCCTGTTGCGGGAAGTGCCGGTGCGGGAGGGCGAAGCTCCCGCTGAGCCGACTCAGGGGGCGAAGGGCGGCTCGGCAGGAGCCTCGCCCTCCCATTGGAGCCATCCGCAACAGGTACTAGATTGTTCCTGTTTTCGAGGGAAGGAAGGACCATCATGTCGCGCGAAACCGATCAAGCCGGCCAGCAACCTGATCTGCCGTGACCGCTGCATCGCGGCACTCGGCCGGGTGGCTGAGGAGGCGGGCTGCGAGGTGCTCGGCAGGCGCAAGGTGCCCATCGACACGGGCCCGCTCGGCGAGTTCGCCGCAGGGCATCTGCCGGACATCCGCCAGCTTGTCCTCGGCCGGGGCGCGATCGCCCGCGAGGCCCTCGAGCGCAAGCTCTACGTCATCCGCCGCGTCGTCGAGAACGAGGTCGCCTCCTGGGAGAGCGACACGAGCCAGTTTTTCATCCCCAGCCTGTCCGCGCGGAAGATCGTCTACAAGGGGATGCTGGTCGGCGCACAACGGCGAGATCAACACGCTGCGGGGGAACGTGACCCGAATGCGTGCGCGGGAGGCGGAGCTGGCGTCCGAGCTGTTCGGCGACGACATCGAGCGGCTCAGGCCGATCATCTGGGAGGGCGGGAGCGACTCGGCGATGCTGGACAACGCCGTCGAGCTGCTGGTCCTGGGCGGCCGCTCTCTGCCGCACGCCCTGATGATGGTGGTGACCCACGACATCGGCATCCTGTTCCCCGCCGACGGGGACGGCGAGGCGCTGCGCGCGGCGCTCGACTCGGTGTTCGCGCAGGCCGAGCAGGCCATCGCGGAGGGCGCGACGGTCCTGATCCTGACGGACCGCAACCTCGACGCGGACCACGCGGCGATCCCGGGCCTCCTCGCCGCCGCCGGCCTCCACAACCATCTGATCCGCGCGGGCAAGCGCTCGGCCGCCGGCATCCTCGCCGAGACCGGCGAGTGCCGCGAGGTCATCCACTTCGCCCTCCTCATCGGCTACGGCGCCGACTCGCCCGCGTGCGCCACACCACCCCAGGCGTCACCCTCATCTCGCCCCCGCCCCA
>CAZDNN010000187.1:1488-10672 GCA_964506385.1 uncultured Planctomycetota bacterium | reverse complement strand
GCTCTATCGTGCCGATCGACAGCAAGCTCGAAGGCGTCGTGTACGACGGGGACTACGACGTGATCGTCATCGGCGGCGGTGTGGCGGGCGTGTGCGCCGCCATCGCCGCGGCACGCCACGGGTGCTCCACGGCCCTCGTCCACGATCGCCCGGTCCTCGGCGGGAACTCGTCGAGCGAGGTCCGCGTGAACATGGGCGGCGCCGACGCCCACAACTCGCGCCGACACGCCCGCGAGAGCGGCATCGTCGAGGAGCTCCGCCTCGAAGACCGCATGCACAACCACGAGCCCGTCGCCAACGGCTTCATCAACTGGGTCTGGGACCTGGTGCTCCTCGACGCCGTCCGCCGCGAGCCGGCCCTCACCCTCTTCCTGAATGCCTCGGCCCAGCGCGCCATTATGGCCGACGAGACGACCATCGAGGGCGTCGTCGCCTACCAGAGCTCGACCTTCCGCACCCTATACCTGCGGGGCCGCATCCTCATTGACGCCAGCGGCGACGGCACGATTGCCGCCGACGCCGGCGCCCACTACCGCATGGGGCGGGAGCCCCGCAGCGAGTACGGCGAGCCCACCGCCCCCGAGGAAGGCGACCGCCACACCCTCGGCAGCTCCCTGCTCTTCAAGGCCGTGGACGCAGGACACCCGGTCCCCTTCACCCCGCCCGAGTGGGCCTACCCCTTCGAGAGCGACGACGACCTGCCCTTCCGCGACCACAGCTACTTCCCGCGTGCCGGCTTCTGGTGGATCGAGCACGGCGGCACGATGGACACCATCGCCGACAACGAGCATATCCGCGACGCCCTCCTCGCCTACCTCCTCGGCATCTGGAACCATATCAAGAACCACGGCGACCACGGCGCCGAGAACTATGTCCTCGAATGGGTCGGCGCCGTCCCCGGCAAGCGCGAGAGCCGACGCTTCCTCGGCGACTACGTCCTCCGCGAGGGGGACCTGCGCAAGCCCACCGCATTCCCCGACGCCGTCGCCTACGGCGGATGGTCCATCGATCTCCACCCGCCCGCGGGCATCCACGCCAACGAGCCGCCGTGCAGCCACGTCCACCTCAACACCGTCTACGGCATCCCCTTCCGCTGCCTCTACTCACGCAACATCCGCAATCTGATGTTCGCCGGCCGCAATATCTCGGCCTCCCACGTCGCCTTCGGCTCCACCCGCCTCATCGCCACAGGCGGCGTCATGGGCCAGGCCGTTGGCGTCGCCGCCGCGCTCTGCAAGCGCCACGACGTCACACCCCGCCAGCTCCGCAACGACCACATCGCGGAGCTCCAGGAAGCCCTCCTCCGCGACGACTGCTACATCCCGGGCGTCGCCAGCACCGACCCCGACGACCTCGCCCGCACTGCCCACGTTTCCGCCACCAGCGCCGCCGCCCTCGCCGCCGAGAGCCCCGACCACGCCATCCCCCTCGATACCCACCGCGCACAGCTCATCCCCGTCACCGCCGACCGCGTGGATACCATGCACGTGCTCCTCGAATCCTCGCGCGGCGAAGAGGCCGACGTCACGGCCGACCTCCACTGGGCGCAGGCACTCGACGACTTCTCCCTCGGCGAGCCCGTCGCACATGCCGAAGCACACGTCCCGTCCATTGGCCGCCACTGGGTCGAGCTCGACTTCCACGCCGTCGTCAAGCCCCGCGGCCTCTACGTCCTCATCCTCCATCCCTGCGACGGCGTGGCGTGGCTCACCGCCAGCGACGAGCCGCCCGGCACCCAGCGCGCGACCCGCGTCGGCGAGGCCTGGCGCCACCTCGGCCAGCACGGCACCCACTGCTTCCGCATCTGGCCCGACTCGGCCCCCTTCGGGCCCGACAGCGTCACCAACGGCTTCGCCCGTCCCGACGGCTGGCCGAACCTCTGGATCTCCGATCCTGCCGAGACGCTGCCCCAGAGCCTCACACTCGACTTCGGCTCCCCCTGCCCCGTCGCCACCGTCCTCCTCACCTTCGACACCGACCTCAACCGCCTGGTGGACTACGGTCCCGCCGCCTCCTGCGTCCGTGACTACGCCCTCTCCGCCGAAACCAACGGCGGCTGGCGCGAGCTGCTCCGCATCGAGGGCAACTACCAGCGCCGCCGCACCCATGTCTTCGACCCCGTCGAGACCCGCCGCATCCGCCTCGACGTCCTCGCCACCTGGGGCGTCCCCACCGCCCGCCTCTACGAGATCCGCGCCTACGGCCCATGACCGGCATCGGTCGCGAAGCAACCAGTGAGACGGCGCGGTTGCGCGGCGCCAGTCCCGCAGGGACGGCCGGACCGTGCCGTCCCTGCGGGACTGGGTGCGCCGTTTCCCGGCCTTTTGCTCTCCGCGCCTGTCCACTTCCGCTGCCCTGGTGACAATGGTAGAGTGGAAGGAGCGGCGCCGCCGACTCCCGCCGAGGCGAAAGGGAGCCCTGCTTGGCCATGTCCCTGGACCAACTCGTGCGTGAGCAATACGCGATGGTCCTCTCCTTCTGCACCATGCTGCTGGGCGGGCGGGGGGAGGCGGAGGACCTCGCTCAGGAGGTTTTCCTCGTGGCGTGCAGGAAAGCGGAGACCTTCGATGCGAGCCGCCCGGCCGGCCCCTGGCTCCGCGGCATCGCCCGCAACCTCGCCCGCAACCTCGCCCGCCGCAGGCATCCCGTCTCCTATCTCAGCGACTCCGCCCTCGAGTGGCTCGAGAGCGTCTGCCGCCGCATCGAGGCGCGTCCGGGCCAGGCCTGGGCCGACCGGCTCGATGCGCTCGTGGAGTGCCTGGCGGCGCTGGCCGAGAGGGATCGCAGCTTCATCTCGCTGCATTACTTCAAGGGCCGCAGCTACCAGGAGATCAGCGCGCGGCTCCAGACCAGTGTCGAGAACGTCCGCAAGCGGCTCTACCGCGTGCGCCGCCGGCTCGCCGACTGCGTGCTGCGCCGGCTCGAGGTGAGCGATGTCTGATGCCCGCGAACTGCCTGTGGAGCTGGCCGAGGCCCTGGTGGCCGGCCAGCTTGCCGAACAGGACGCCGAGGCCGTTGCCCAGGCCCTCTCGGACAGCGAGGAGGCCGAGCGGGTCCTCGCCGGGGTCTTACTCGTCCACGGGCTGTTGGCCGGCTCTCGGGCGGATCCCGAGGAGGCGTTGGCCGCCATCCAGCGGCGCCTGGCCGCTGAGACGGGCAGCCCGTCGCGCCGGCGGCGCCGGCTCCTGTGGGCAGCGGGCGTTGCGGCGGCGCTGCTGCTGGCTGCCGGCGTGGCGCTCTTCTTCGCATTGACGCCCCCGCCAGGGCCCATCGCGGCGCGGCTCGTCAGCGGCAGGCCGGACGGGCTTCCGCTGGGCGTATCCACCGTCACCTATGGCCAGGCAGTGTCAGCCAGCAAGGCGGTCGAGCTGGTCTGCGAGGAAGGCTCCCGCGTGGCGATGGCGCCGGGGTCCACCCTCACCATCGAAGGCATGACGGAGAGCGACCGCTGGCGCATCGTGCTTGCCAGGGGGGAGGTCCGCTGCACCGTCCCCAGTGGCGAGCACCCGTTCCGCGTGCGCACCGCCGTGGCCGACGTGGTGACCGAGGGCACCGAGTTCACCGTTCGCCTGGGCGGGTCCGGCGGCGGCCCGCGGGGGATGGCGGTGACGGTCGCGGAGGGAAAGGTCCGGGTCGAGCAGCCGGGGCTGGCCAGCGTCCGCGTGGAGGCTGGGGGCCTGAGGCTGTTCCCGAAGCCGTCAGACCCCGGGCAGGCGGCTGCGCTGGCAATGAGCCTGCTCTTCCCCGGCGAGCGGGTCCAGGGCATCCGCAGCAAGCAGAAGGGTGGGGTGATCGAGGCCGAGGCATGGATACAGGGGCGGGAGGTGGAAGTGGAGCTGACGCCCGACGGCGCGGTGCGGAGCTACGGGCGCGAGCTGGCCGCCGAGGACCTGCCAGAGCGCCTGCCGCCTGCCGTCCGTCGTGCGGTCGAGATGAGCCTCGGGCCCGACGTGGCGTGGCTCGAGGCCGAGAGAGAGACTCGCGGCGGGGTGACGACCTATGGGATCGTGGTCCGCGCCCGCGGCAGGAAGGTCGAGTTGGACATCGACGCCGACGGCCGCGTGATCCACAAGGAAGAGGAGGAGCACGATCGGGATTGACCGCCGGGAGCCAGCGTGGCACCCGTGTTTCACCCTGTGGGAGGAGTCAGGAGGAACGGGAATGTCGAGAGTAAGCTGGATTGCGATGGCGACGCTCGTCGCGCTCGCCGCGCTGGCGGTCGTCGCGCCGAGAGCGGCGCTCGCCGAGGAGAAGGAGGAGAAGATCCCCGTCAAGGACCTCCCCAAGGTGATCCTGGCAACCGTGAACGCCCTCTTCCCCGAGGGGACGATCCTCGAGGCCGAGAAGGAGACGGAGACCAAGAGGGGCAAGACGGAGATCGAGTACGAGGTCAAGGTCAAGCCGAAGGAGGGCAAGGCCGTCGAAGTCGAGTTCAAGATGACCGCCGACGGCAAGATCAAGAAGATCGAGATCGGGGACGACGATGAGGACGAACACGAAGGGGACGATGACGACGACGGTGACAAGGGCGAGATCTAGCTCGCTCCTCTGATCTGCCCCTTTGCATCGTCCGCGTCCTCACGATGGCCCCGCGCGCCCTGCCTACCGCAGGCCCGCGGGGCCATCTGCTATTGGTGACAGCCGCGTGTGTGGTGTTGCCCTCGGGCACGCGCTGGCGGGGTTGGCAGTCGGCGCCGTTTGTGCTACCCTGGGCGCGAGGAAGGAGACGAGCAATGGGTGTCGATCCCTGCGAGACGCCTGAGATCATCCAGGTCGCCGAGGGCTTCTACGTCCGTCAGGCCATCGACAACACCGCGTGGATCGATATCGGCGGCGGGGCCGTGGTGGTCGATGCGCTCGAGCAACCCGATCTAGAAGGCGAGGTGCTCGGCGCCATCGCCGACACCCTCGGCGACACGCCGGTCCGCCACGTGCTCAACACCCACACCCACTACGACCACACCGCGCTCAACCCTGCCTTCGAGCGGCGCGGCGCCACGATCGTCAATGCACGCACGACCGAGATCCCGCCCGAGGGTCTCTGGCTCGAAGGCCCGCGGCGGCGGGTCCAGATGCTCCCCATGCCGGGATGCCACACCCGCGAGGACTGCGTGGTCTGGGTGCCCGAGGACAGGGCGCTGTTCGCGGGCGACATCTTCGGATGGGGGCTCATCCCGCTGATGACGCGGCTGGACGCCGAGACGGCGCAGCACCTGCTCGACACCTACGCCCGCCTCATCGCCTTCGACGCCGCGACGGTCATTCCCGGCCATGGCCCCCTCTGCACGACGGTCGAGCTGCGCCGCTGGGTCACTTACTTCGGCTGGCTGCGCGATCAGGTCTCACAGGCCATCGCGGCAGGCAAGGACGATTCCCAGATCGCCGCCGCCATCGCGCCGCCCGAGGACATGCGCGGCTGGTGGCGCTTCCTCCAGTGGAAGCACGAGGACAGCCTGACGAAAATGGTCACGGCTGTGCGGCGCGGCGACGTGTGAGCAGGGACAACAGGCGGTCGAGGAAGTAGCCGGCAGGAAGCATCAGCATCAGCTCGGCGGGCATGCGGAAGCGGGGCAGGTAGTGGAAGGCGGCAACGGTCGCACACCCTGCCACCCACATGCCCAGCACACTGCCGAAGACGAAACGGCGGGGAACCCTCGGGCGCCGCCAGCTCAGCGCCAACCCCCCCACCCCCGAAATCAGGAGCGCGAGGTAGGGCAGCCTGTAGAGCTTCCAGTCCAGCGTCGCATAGTGATTCGGATCCCACGAGAGGAAGTACCACGCGCGGGTCGCCGGCAGGACAGCGAGCTGGTGGCACGGGCGCTCCCGGACCGCCCGCCACGCAGCTCGGCGGAAGACCCCCATGATCGCCTGCTCGCCCTCGTCCCGCACGGCGCTCAACGCAGCCCACTCCCGGGGATGGAAGAGACGGACGTTCGAGATGTTCCTGCCGTCGGGGCCGTAGGCCGTGGGCTGGCCGAGCGAGTTATGGCCCTCCCAAAACGGAAACTCCAGACAGGTGAGGCCGAAGGACCGGAAGGCCAGGTAGTTGCGGACGGCCCAGGGAGTGACCGCGAGAGCGACGATCGCGCCAAACAGCGCAATGGCCCGCAAGCAGCGCCCGCGGCCCCGCGCGACCCCCACGATCAGAAGCATCACCACCGGCACCAGGAGCGTCCAGGCCGAGCGGATGTAGATGGCCCAGGCGGTCGCGAGGGCGCAGGCCGCCACATGGCCCATCCCGCCACCTGCGACGAAGGCCCGGCACGCCAGCAGCGCGAGCAGCAGCGCCGTCAGCTCCCAGTACATCGGGTGTGGGCGGGCGCAGTAGTAGGCGAACGTCGGGACGAGGCAGAAGATCGCGCCGGCGAAAAGCCCCGCTCGCGGGCCATAGAGCCCGGAGCCCAGGCGATAGAGCAGCCAGGCGATCGCGCCCCCCAGCACGCTCTGGAGGATGTAGACATCCAGGTACCAGCGGGGCTGGTCGGGCGTCAGGAGCTTCGAGCCCGCCAGCAGCACGGGGTAGAAAGGCATCATCCATCGCGTCGTCATCACAGGTGGGTCGGACGGCCAGAAATGGTTGAGCGAGATGGCGAACCCGTGCCCCTGGGCCAGGTGCGAGGCGATGTTCCCATACTCCATGCCCGTGTGGTCGGGGTTCCAGAGGTACCAGGTCGCCGCCAGCCGCGAGGCGACCGCCGCCACGATCAGGCCGGCGAGCAGCCACCGCATCAGCCGCGACCCGCCTTCTCCCGCCGATCCCACCACCCAGCCTCCGCACCCGAAGTGACAGGCCCATCGAGACCGTAGCGCCGCTCGATCCCTCTGTCAAAGGCCCATGATGGCCAGCATCTCTGGGAGCGCCGTGGTAGGAATACCCCCGTCTGGTCCGCTGAGCACGGAAGAAAGCCCACCGCCAGGGGCTACGGCGGCGGCAATCGCCCGTGCCACGATAGGTGGGCATCCCGCCAGCCCCGTGGTGGGGGGGGCGACGCCAGGGTGAGCACGCGCAGGAGTATTGCAGAGTTGACCAACTCTGCAATTCTCTCCCACGCGCGTCAGCGCTCCCAAGGCCCTCCCAGGGCGCCGGACCATGGAAGGTGGTGGGCCATCTGAGCGAGCACGACAACGGCCGCGAGGGCGAGCGCGAGTGCGGGACGAAGAACACCCGGCAAGACCCGCGCCCCGGTGTCATGCGCGGAGGCCGTGACGCGGCAGGCACGGCAGGGCAGAATTGCAGAGTTGACCAACTCTGCAATTCTATCCCGCGTGCCTGAGCGCTCCGGGGGTGCTATACAGGCCCTGGTGATACCGGGCAGTCGGACCGTCTGCTGCGCCGCTCGCGTCGCGCTGCGTTGACGCCACGGTGGAGGAGCGGCGCCGGATGGTGACGGATGCGAGGTTGCCCGGTCGAGCGCCACCGCATTCTATTGCCGGCCCTCGCAATGAAAGCGGTGGGGTGGTTGTGAGCGATACCCCACGAACCCGGGTCGTAGTCGCGGCGAAGGGGGCGAGGCCGAGGCTTGTCCGCCCGCAGGCCGCGGTCTATAATCGGTGGCGCCACCTTGGAGGGCCGAACGATGAAGCGTGTGCTGATGGTGCTGCTCGTTCTCGCCTGCGGCGCGGTTGCCATCGGCGGGGCGAGCGCGGTGCGCAACGCGAGCTTCGAGACCGATGCCGACGGCGATGGCGCGCCCGACGAGTGGCGGTGGGCCGGCGACACGAAGCTCGTGACGCAAGCCCTGACACTCGATAAGGGCCGCGACGGGAAGCGGTGCGCGAGGCTGGCGTGCACGCGGTTTCAGGACGGGAACCCGGCGTGCCACGCGATGCTCGCGCAGATGGGCGTGGCGGTCACCCGCGGGAAGGCCTACCGCGTGCGGCTGTGGGCGCGGGGCGAGGGGATCAAGGGCGAGATCGTCTCGGTCGCACTCTCCGACACCGCCGAGTGGGCCAACTGCGGCCTGAGCGACGCCTTCGCCCCAGGCCCCGAGTGGCAGGAGTTCGACTTCCTGTTCCGGGCCAAGCGCACCGTCGGCGCGGAGAGCCGTTTCCAGATCTGGTTCACCTCGACGGGCACGCTGTGGGTGGACGACATCACGTTCGAGGAGGCGGGTCCCGATGCCGTGCGGCCGGGTCACGTCATCCCTGCGGAGGGCCGGGTGAATCTGGTGCCGAACGCGAGCTTCGAGGTGGGCGCCGACGGCTGGGGCTCGGAGGAGTGGGACAGGACGACCCACTGGGGCGGGCCGATGAACGCGCTGTGGGGCGCCGTCGACGAGGGCGTCGGCTTCCACGGCCAGCGGAGCCTGCGCATCGACGTGTCCGCCGAGCACCAGCCCGTCTCACACTTCGACTACTTCGATCTCCACCGCAACGCGATCTGGGCGCCGCTGGCGGCGAACATCGGCTACATCGAGGTCGAGCCGGGCAAGCCGTACACGCTGTCGGTCTTCGCCAAGGCGGCCGCGGCGGCGACGCCGATGCGCCTGGCGGTCCGCGAGTTCCAGGGCGGCCGTCACGACAAGGGCGTGCGGGTCGGCACCGACTGGCAACGCGTCTCGCTGACGTTCACGCCCCGTAAGCGCTGGTGCTACGTCCTCGCCGGCCCCGACCTGCGCAAGACCGACGAAAGCCCCTTCCCGCCGAAGCGGGCGACCCTGTGGCTCGACGCCGTCCAGCTCCAGCGGGGCGGGAAGGCGACGGCATTCGTCACGCGGGACCCCGCCGAGCTTGGCATCGCCACGGGCCGCCCTGGCAACGTGTTTCGCTGGGGCGAGAAGGTCGAGCTGCGCCTCCGCGTGGCGAACGCCGATCCCGAGCAGGCCATCGCGCCCCAGCTCGATCTGCGGCTGACCGACTTCCTGGGCAGGGATCTCTGGCAGATGACGCTCAGCTCGTTCGTGCCAGCAGCGAGGAGCATCGAGCAGCGGGCCGCCGTCGGGCAGCAGGGCGAGCAGCGGGGCCTCCTGCGCCTCCACGCCCGCCTGCGGCTCAACAACGCGGTGCTCGCCGAGCGCACGCTGCGCCTCGCCGTCATTCCCAGCCACGAGGCGAAGGACTCCCGCTTCGGCGTCAACCACGCCTACCCCTGGCCCCATCTGCTCGATCGCTGCCGCGAGGCGGGGCTGACGTGGTTCCGCGACTGGTCGCTGAAGTGGATGGACGTGGAGCCGGAGAAGGGGCG
>CAZDNN010000187.1:0-1388 GCA_964506385.1 uncultured Planctomycetota bacterium | reverse complement strand
TACTCCCTGCCGCGGAAGTTCGGCTACACGGCCAAGGACTACGCGACGTGGACCCAGGCATTCGTCCGTGCGGCGCGGCGTGCGGACCCCGAGTGCAAGATCCTGGCGGGGATGGGCTACATCCGCGGGGGGCAGATCGCCGACGACTGGGAGCAGTTCCTCGCCGCCGGCGGCCACCGGGGCATCGACGCGGTCGATATCCACCACTACCCGCGGATGCGGCCGCCCGAGTTCATCGAGGAGCTGCTCGAGGACCTCAACCGGCGAATGGAGCGCCACGGCGGCCGCAAGCCCATCTGGCTGACCGAGTACGGCTACTACGCCGACGATGACCCTTGGGCCGTGCCGATGCCCAACTCGGGCTTCAACCGCCCGCTCCGCAACGAGGCCCTCCAGTGCGCCTACGCCGTTCGCTGGGCCACGCTGTGCCTGGCGAACGGCGTGGACAAGATCTTCTACCACGCGGGGACGTGCGACGGGGTGAACCGCGACAGCCTCCAGGGTGTCTTCTTCGAGTACGCCGGCCAGCCCCACGCGATCTACGCGGCGCAGGCGGTGATGTCGCACCTGTTCACCACGAGCTGCCGCTTCGCCCGCAAGCTCTCGCTCGGCGACGGGGTGCGGGCCTACCAGTTCCGCGACGGGCCGCGGGGGTTCGCCGTCGTGTGGGCGCCGGCCGGGGTCAAGGCGAAGCCCGTCGCGCTGGCGAACGAGAGGCTCATGGCCTGGGACATCATGGGCCGGCCGCAGAAAGGCAGGACGTTCACCCCGGGCGGCACGCCGGTCTACGTCGTGGGGGAGGGGGTGGACGACGAGGCGTTCGCGGCGGGGATGGAGCGGAGGTGACCACAGAGACACAGAGGACACAGAGGAAGACACGGAGGAAGAGAAGAGGGAGGGAAGAGGAAGGGATTGTGTGGCGTGCGGCCAGCCGCTGGCGGCGGCTGGCCGCACGTTGATGCCACGGCTTCCTCTTCTCCGTGCTCTCTGTGTCTCTGTGGTTACTCTTTCTTCGTCTTCTCCCCGCTCGGCCTCATGGTCAGGGGGAGGACGGCGCGTGAGCGGTGGCCGCGCCAGTAGGCGAGGTTGGCGTCGGTGATGGGGAGCCAGCGATAGAGCTTGCCTGACGACGTGTCCACCTCGACGAGGAACAGGCCGTTGAAGCCGACGCAGGCCACGTGGCCCCAGGGGTTGGGGCGCAGGACGCTGCCCGTCGCCACGGGTCTGGCGCGCGAGGCGTCGATGGGCACGTTCGGCAGGGCCAGCTCGCCCTTCGCGTCGGTCGTGCCCGCGAACCGGGGCTTCGGCCAGAGCTGCTCGCCCTGCTTCGGCACCATGATCTTCTGGTAGACGGCGACGGGGCGACGGGCGAGCGGCTTCCCGTCGGC